>JALWEZ010000037.1 GCA_027039165.1 Candidatus Moraniibacteriota bacterium | reverse complement strand
AGGTTAATCAGGTTAAAATAATAATATATATACGGGCAGGATAGTAATAAAATAATTAATAATATATAAAGTTAATTTATATATTGCTTAGTTATAATAATATATATAATAATTTTTATTTATATTTAAGGTTAAAATGATTATAATAATAAGGTTGATTAATTTTAATTATTGTTTTGAATAGAAGATAAAAAAATTTTGAGGCATGATTATTGTTATGGTAATTATAATTATTGTTATAGTGATTATAATAAATAATAAAAAATGATATCGGGTTAAATATAATAATGTTTATTGTTATAATTGTTTAATTGATTATTGTTATTGTAGTATAATTATAATTACATTAAACTTTATCGTTATAGTATAATAAAAAATATAACTTTAATTATATTTAGTGATTATAATTATTGTTATAGTGATTATAATAAAATAATAGTGTTTGTTATGTTGTGATTGATATTTAATTGATTATTGTTATATAAATGATTATAGAATTATAATTATATTTATTATTGCACTACAATTATTTTTTTAATTATTATAGAATACTATAAACTTTATTGTTATAGTTTTACTTTATATTATGTGAAAAATAGAATTAAAAAATTAAAAAAAATTAATGTAAAAACTATTGACAAGTTAAAAATTTTAGTGTATATGTGGGGTGTAAAAAAACAAAGAGGAGGGAGAAAGATGGGAAGTTTACTTTTGAAAGGAAAAGCAGGGGTTGGTAAAACAGCCCTTGCTGAATATATATCTAAAAAGTTTGATTTTAATTTTTTATATATCCTTTGTCACGAGTGGGTCGTGGCAGAGGATTTTTTTTATTCTATAAATATCCCTACCATTGCGAAGAAATTTGCAGGGGTTGATGGTGGGGATTTTTATTTAAAGGGGATTTTGGCAGAGGCAATAAAACTGTCAAAGTCCCAAAAGGTTTTAATCCTTGTGGACGAGTTGGATAAAGCGTCCACAAGGATTGATGCACTCCTTCTGGATTTTCTCCAGAATTGCAGAGTGAGAAATCCAGAAGGAAAATTGATTTATGGTGATGAAAGTAATATTGTAACTTTCATCACCAGTAACGAGGAGAGGGAGTTAATTGACCCTCTCCAAAGACGACTTGCAAAGGTAGAGTTGACACATTTGCCTTTGCAAGTTGAGGCAAGTCTTTTGTCTTCTCCTGCCTCTGATTTTTATATAGATTTACAGAGGCAGTTTATTATAGATTATATCCTTTTTTCTCCTGTCTTGTATGAAAATTTTAAACTTCAAAATTTAATAGTTAAGGTCGCTGACCGTATGCGTCAGGCAGACCTTGACATTTCATTATATGAATTAAAACAATTTTATCTTCATATTCCTATTGCAAAAGATATAGAAAAAATGGTTTTATTAATAAAGATGTGGTTGTGCAGGAATAGTGAATATGAGGAGTTCCTGCACAATCAATTTAAAGGGCTAAAAAATTTAGCCCATGCGTTCATTGACTTATACAAGAAAGGGGGTGAGAAATAATGTTGAGAACTGGATTTAAATTCAGAAGTGAGAAGTTGAAAATATGGTTAAGGTTGGATGGGAAAAGAAGGGGTGAATTTGAATATATGGATATGGAAGTTGTATTTGAAAAGCAGATTAATAGTTTGGATTTTTCTAATTTAATTTTCTATATTCCTGTTAATTTTGTTGATGGAATTTGTATTACTGATTTAGGAAATGGTAAATTTGAAATTGAGGGATTATTTAATCCTCTTACGGTTGCTGTAGAAGGATTTGATTGTAAGAGGTTTTTACAGAGTTTTCTTACGGTATTCTTAAAAATGGTTGTTGAAGTTGATTTGGTTGTTGAAAAAGAAGTTAGGCAGAAAAATGATATTGAAGTTGAAAATGAAGTTGAACAGGAAGTTGGAAATGAAGATGAGGAAGGAGAAAAGGTGGTTAGTATTAATGTTGATAGTTCTGAAGATAGAAGGGAGCATAAGATTGATAATGATACTGTTGTTGATGGTAGAATGGAAATATCTGATGATGTTCATGGTGGCGAAAGTGTTGCAGGAGAGGTTAAAGATGGAGAGTATAAGGGGCAAGAAAATGGACAAGAGATAGGTAGCGATACCAGAGCAATTGAAAAAGATAGTTGTTCTGATACCGCTACCTGTCAAACCCTTCCTGAAAAGGAAGCTGGGAGACAGGATAAAGCGGGGAGTGTGTCAGGCACTCCTTCTGAAGAAGTGCAGGAAACTGCAAATTCTTCAGAAGAAGAGGCATTGAGCCTTAATCCTGACCAAGATGATTGTTCACAAGAGCAATCATTTTGTAGGGAGCAAAGCTCCCAAAACCCCACTGATAATTGTTCCCGTCAGGAACAGAGCAGGGGCTTTCCTGATAGCAATCAAGGTGGTGGAGATGGCGAAAACCGCAATAGCGGGCAGAGTAGCTGTCAAAATTACCTTGATTGTGGGAACAATAAGGGTGGGGAAAGACAAATTAAGGATGAGGGAGCTTCTGCAAGTTCAGATGAAACCCCTGCGGACTTGCAGGAGCAAGAGGCAGTTGTTAAGGGTAATGTACCCGATACTGCCTCTTTTATTGAAAAAATACTTGAAATACCTTTGGGGAAAGAGGAAAAAATACCTCAAAGGCATTTCAATTTACCATATACATCAGGAGCTAACGTATGGTTTTATGAAATTTTAAAAGAAGTTCCTAATAGTAAAAAGTTTAAAAAAATTGAATTAATTTTTAAAAAATATTTAACTTTATCAGCAAGAGGTAAAAAGTCGCCTCAAATTGATAAGGTTAAATTGATAAAAAATTTAGTAAGTTTTAAAAATCCATATTTTTCTAACAAAGAAGATATAAGTAATGACCGCATACTCTTAATGGTTGATATTTCAGAGAGTATGTCTAATTTCATTTCTGATTCTTCTTTATTCTATAAACTTGCTAAAAAATATAAAAATGATTTTATATTAATTATAAACACAAATGCTTTTCCAGAAATTGTTGTTATTGATGGAAAAGATTATTCAATAGAAAGTGATAAAATCGATTGGGAAGAGGCACATAAATATTACGATAAGCTGTTAAAAAAATATAATATCAAATTGGTTGTAACGTTTACAGATTGGGATGGGGTTTCTATTTATGAAAAGTTATTAAAGAAGTCAAATTGTAAAATGTTGAGTTTGGATGTTTATTGTTGTAATTATGGCAAGCCTGAAAAAGTTAAGAATAAAAAATATGTAGAAAAGGTTATTCCTGATGAAGTTAGAGAATTTTGGGAAGAAGAAAGATTAATATCTTATGTTAGAGTAGGTGATTTTGATGAAGCAATTGAAGTAATGAAAAAGGAGTTGTAAAATGTTAGAAATTCCAGAAGGTTGGGAAAAAGTTAGTTATAGTAAATTAATTTTAAATAATAATGTTGAAGAGTTGGAATGTTGGTTTGAAACTGTGTGGTGGGAAGATGAAGAGAAAGAAAAGAAAGGGGTTTTGGAATATGAAGGAAAGCAAATTATTTATAAAGGCGATAATCAGGTTTTTTTATATACAGAAAAGAATTGTATAAATTTACGTAGATTTAAGAAGGGAGTATTTGAGGCTACAATTAATTTTAAATGGGGTGTAGATAGAAATTCTATGAGTAAAGATGAATGTAGTAATCTTTTAAAAGAAGTTTTAAATGCTTTTATAGAAAAAGTAATAAGAAAAGATTTGTATGGAAATATTACAGATAAGATGGAAAAAGAAAAAATTTTGAAAAAATTATCAAGAAAAGTGAATTTAGTTTATGAAGAAAATGATAGTTTTTATATAAAAAGAAGTGTAGGTGTTTTTTTAGGAGAAGTATATTTATATAACGCAAAACACATAATTGCCTTAACTCCAGAAAAAATTAAAATTACAAGAATTACAGAACATGAAGAAGATAGGGTATTATTTGCTTCAATAGAGAAAAAAGAAGATATTAAAGATGAATATATAAAATATTCTATATGGGAAAGATATACATGGTGTAAAGAAAGTTTTGTAAAAAAAATATTAAAAGAAATTTTGAAAATAAAAGAAAAGTATAACAAAGGAAACAAAATTTTAGAAAAATTTAAAAAGGGGTAAAAAATGAAAAAAATAACTAAAAAAATGAAAAAAGTATTTGCAAAGATTTATAATTTACTAATAACTCAAAAACAGGCAGGAGAGATGAGCTTTTCAGAATTAGTGGATATGAAATGGGATTTAATTTATATGAATGGAAAATTGGTTGTGAAACATAATCGTTTTGATTTTGAGGATAGGTATAAAAGAGGAAGGGAGAAAAACGATAGAATTTTACCTATTCAAAATTGGAAAATTGTTGAAAAATCTATTGATGAAATTTCTTGCCATCCTTCTCCTGAAGATTTCCGCCCTATCTTAAAGTTAAATAGAAAAAAGAAATGTGGCGTTTTATTTGTTTACGATAGTGAATACAAGTCAAATAAACATTATAATTCTATTTTTCCTTTTTGGATTGATGAAAAAAAATGCAAGTCTGATGGCAATTCTTTTTACATCCTTATTAATTATGAGCTTTATCGTTCTAATCTTCAATTTGGCAGGAAAAGAGAATTTTCATTTATAGCTGGATATGATGATGGTTCTGTATTTGTAAACAGAGTTGCTCCTTCTGAAACAATTGATGAAGCGTTGGAAAAAATGAAACCTACAATTGTGCAAAGAGCAGAAAAAGAGGGAAAAATGGTTTTGCGTCAGGGAGATGTTTTTTTTTGTAGAAATGAAAAGGGGTAGTATTGAGAAATATCAAGATTTACTTCCTGATGGGCATAGATTAGTTGTAAAAGATGGTAAATATTATATATCTCATAATGAACATTCTTTTTTATACTTACCACACAATAAATTTAAACCTATAACTAATAAAGTTATAGGTTATGCAGATTAAAAATTAAGGGGGTGAAAGTAATGAAAGCAATTGAAGTTCAAACAAGAATTTTTAATTTAAAAGATATTTTTGAGGTTGAAATTAATCCTCAAAAAATATCTATTTATGAATTAAAGTTTGCAGTAAGAAATACTGCAAAAAATAATCCTATTTATTTTATTCCTGTTCAATTATCAATTCCAGTTGAGACTGAAGTTGATGTTAATAATTTTGGTAGATGGCTTTTTGGAGTGAAAGGTTTTGCAGGTCATTGGCAAACCTTTCTTGTTGCAGAAAATAAAGCAATTATAAGACTTCCAGAAGTTCAAGAAGCAATTAATTTGATTGAAGAAAGTCTAAAATGCTTAAAAAAACAAGGAATAATTAAATATTATATTAGAT
>JALWEZ010000036.1 GCA_027039165.1 Candidatus Moraniibacteriota bacterium | reverse complement strand
TATCAAAGGAGAGACGGATATTACACATTTGAGAAGTCTTAACCAAGAGAAAATATCTGAAATAGCACAGGAAATCGCCGAAAGGGTGGAAAATGGAGAAATACAGCCCTCAACAGGAGCTGACTATATTTCGGCTCTCAATATGGTCATTGATTACACAAATCATTTTTTCAATCAAGATATAGAAAAACTTCATTACAGCGATTATTTTTCAAAGAGTGTAGATTACGCTGACAAATCAGTATCAGAGGAAATTCATCAAAATTTTCAAAATTTTCTTGAGCAAAAAATTGAACAAACAGGCGACTCCAGATTTCAAGCATTGCAGTATGCGACAGAGCTGGAAAGAGAATTTGGTCTGCGTTTTCGGGAAAGTGCAGGCTTGAATATAGACACAATATCCAAAGCATTGGAAACAGGCAAATTGGAATTAGACAGGTTAGATTGGACAAAAAACGCTCGGGAGCGAGAGGTTCAAATTAGAACAGAGGAACAGAGGGAACTTCTTTCAAATGTAAAAGATTTTTTGGAAAATCAGAAATCCGTCAATTTAGCAGGAGCTCAGCATTGGAAAGAATATTCTCCAATTGCGAGTTTTCGCAGTTTTGCAGATACTACAAGACAAGAATTTTCAAATATATTTGGAGAAGACTACAATTTTCATGGAGAGCGTCATTTCTGGGCTCAAGAAAGATATGCAGAACTCTGGGAAGAAAAAACAGGAATAAGGATTGAAGCTCCAATCAAATACTATTCAGAACAACTCCAACAAGCAGGCTGGGACCCAAATCAAGACAATATGAAATTTTATGAGGCTGTAAAAGAGTTTGAAATAAAACCATTTTGGGAATATGTGCAGGATTCCATAGAGCAAAAAATAGAAGAATTAAACTTCCCAGATTTATTTCAATCTCCAGAACCAGAGCCAGATATATTTGGACTAAATGAACAGCCAGAACAACAAGAATACACGCAAGAAAGTTTAATGGAAATGCCAGAGCCAGATTTTGACATTTTCGCAATAGATAAAGAAATTCGTATGGAGATTTCAGAAGAGCTTGGACATTCAAGATTGGACGTCACAAACGTTTATCTTGGACATCCTTAATACTCAATTCACCGACCTGATTTTAGGCTTCACAAAGCGACCTACTGCCGAAAATATTCCCTTTTTAAACACGAAAATAAGCTCATTTTTGGACTTTATGACTTGTTCCTATATTCAAGCATGGCAAAATCAAAAATAAGGCAAATTATCGCTTTATTTAATAAAAAAAAATAAAAAGCTGAAATTAAGCTTAATCTCCAGCTCCCCCGCCAGTTTTGTGAACTTCCTGTTAGGCTTGTTTTATAGCTTTTTAGTTTTGTTTGCCTTTTATTGAATGCTTAAAAAATAATTTAAATAAGCTTGACTTTCTTTGTTCTTTCTTTTCTTTCTTCAGAGAAAATCCTTTGTTATCGCCGAATTTAACCAGTTTTAATAAAGTCAAATATAAAAACAAGCAAAAAAAATTTAAACAAGTCGTTGATTTCCTTTACTTTCTTTTAGTTTTTCCATTTAAAAAAATAACTTCGGCAGATGGTCGTTCAGAGCCTAAAAAAAGGTCATTATAAGACTTTCATTTATGTATAAATTTTCTTATTTTAGATAATACTTTCAATTATTTATAAAAATAATTAACAAAAAGAAACACACAGGGGAGAGGTGGGTGGGTGTGTTTAAATAGTTTAAATAA
>JALWEZ010000035.1 GCA_027039165.1 Candidatus Moraniibacteriota bacterium | reverse complement strand
AAAATAAAGTAAATATAAATAAATACTTAAATCAATCAACTATTAGATTATTTAAGAAAAAATTTAATAATTATTTGATGTATAATGCGATGGGTAAATTTGGTATTGAATATAAAAAAGTAACCAATTCTATTCATCCTACAAAAATTACAAATGTAGATGGAATGATTAAAGAAAGTATTAATGCTTCGGATGTGGGAATGCACTATTCTGATGAAAAAGTAGCAAATAACTATCTTTTTGAAAAATTGTTTTATGATTCTGAGTTAGAAAAAGAGAATATAGAAACAGAAATTATGGAAGTAATAGTGTTTGCAAAAATTCCTAAAAATTCAATTAAAATTCCTATTGCAGGCGGTAAAAGTTATTCCCCAGATTTTGCTTATGTTTTGAATTATAAAGATGGAAATAAAAAACTTTACTTTGTAGTAGAGACAAAAAACACAGATGAGGAAAGTTTAAGGGATGAAGAAAAACAAAAAATAAAGCATGCAGAAATGTTTTTTAATAATACTATTAAAATAAAATTTGAAACGCAATTTAGTAATGATAAAATTGTTAATTTAATACAAGAAATTACTAGAAAATAATACAATGTTTGATCATGATTAATAAAAAAGTACAAAGTGTTGTTGAGGTTTTGGGGCGGGGGGAGTTGGCTGTGATTCCGACTGATACGGTTTTGGGGATTGTGGCGGATGCTTTTTGTGAGCGTGCTATAGAGAAATTGTACAAAGTAAGACGCAGAAATGAGAAAAAGCCCTGCATCGTGCTAGTTTCAGATATTTATTTAATTTTTGATAAGTTTAGTATTTTAAAAACTAATTCTCTAGAGGAAATTCTTGGTTGTCTTTGGAGTTCTGAATTAAATAGTAGAGAGAAATACGAGAAATTAAAAACCACATCTTTTAGTAAGATTTTAGACAAAGTTGATTTAAATAGGCCAATTAGTGTAGTTTTGGATTGTTTTGATGAAAAATTATCTCATTTGCATCTAGGTACAAATACCATCGCTTTTAGAATTCCAAGAATAGATAATTTAAATGGACGCTTTGTGCGTGATGTGCTTAATTCTCCTATAAGTGCAATTATCGCTCCAAGTGCAAATTTAGAGGGTGAAAGTATTGCAAGGAGCATAGAGGAGGCAAGAGAGTATTTTGGTTTAGAGGTAGAGATTTACATTGACAATTTAGAAGAGCCAAGTAAAAATGTCTCTCATGTGCTAAAATATACTAGAGGGAATTGGAGTATACTTAGATAAACAAAAAAATGAAAAATAACAAAAAAATTTTTGCAATAACTCTGCTAGTAGCTGTATTTTCTTTTTGTGTTATGCTTGTTATGTTTTTGAGCGCTTATTATTTTAAGCAAGTGCTTAATTCAGAAAATATAAGTGTTTTTTATGTAGCAGTTTCAGTTTTAATAATTCCTCTGCTTCTTAATTTACATAAATTTTTCTTTAGCTTTGGACGGATAAAGGTTTTTGTGTTTCTTAATATTTTTTCAATACTTTTACTTAGTTTACTTATCTTTTTAAAGATAACATTTTTCTCTGCTTTTGTTCTTGTGCTTTATATAATTGCACTGAATGTACTGATGGTTGTGTGGGACGCTGTCCTGGAAGAGTATTCACAAGACAAAGACACTGGGAGAATTAGAGGACTTTTTCTTTCTTTTTGGAATTTGGGAGGGATGCTTGGACCTCTTGCTGGGGGAGTAATTTTGTCTAGATATGGATAT
>JALWEZ010000034.1 GCA_027039165.1 Candidatus Moraniibacteriota bacterium | reverse complement strand
ATCTTTAATTACAACAATTTACAACAAATCAAATAAAATATATACTAGAATTGTATAGAAACTATACGTAACAAAATAATTGGTAAGAGTGAAATGTGATAAAGTAGTTTTATTTAAATTAGTTATAATCAACCTAGGAAAATCTCTAAAAAGCATACAAAAAAATAAAGAAAGGAAAAATTATGCTAGAAATTTTAAAAAACTACAAAAAATTAACAATGACAGCTGTTGTTGCTATGATGATGGCAACTAATGCAAATGCTACCACTGCTTACATGCGCGATGTTATGGTTATAAAAGTTGGTGTATCTACCAAAAGTGAAGTTTATGTAAGTTTTAGTTCAATGCTAATGAGAAGTTGCAGATTTAAGAATTTTGATTTTTTAGTCAAAAGAGATAGAGGCAATATTCTTAAAGCACTACTATATGCAAAAAGTCACAGAGAAAGAGTGGATGTTGAATATGAACCAAGCACAACACCGTACAGAGTTGGAGCAGATTGCAAACTTCCAATTATAAAAATGGTAATTTTAAAATAATTACTGTATAAGCCACTTAAACAACGTTTAGGTGGTTTTAAATTTTTAGTTTAATTATCGACAATAGTGTATTTAATTGATATTATGAAAATAATTAAGTTTTCTAACTAGTTTTTAGGTATATGAAAATTACTGGAAAAAAGGGTTTTGATATAGATGATAGTGTGCTTTCGCTTGGAAGTGAAGGTGCTCAAATGAGTGATTATGCTTTTAACCGTAGATGGTTTAATATTTTTTGGTTGTTTATGACTTCTATTATAATTCTACTGACTATAAAAGTTTTTTATATTTCTGTAGTAAATCATACCAAATATGCAAATATAGCTAGTGGAAATACTATGCATTCAACTCCAATTGTAGCTCCTAGAGGAAGAATTTTTGCAAGTGGAGGTGAAGTATTAGTTGACAATAAGCCAAACTATAGTGCTATAGTCCTTGCTAATTATGTAAGTGATGACTATAATTCAAGCATAAATCAAATTGCAAAGCTTTTAAATTTGGAAGAAGATGAGGTGAAACAAAAAATAAGTCTTGCACTTGAGAAAAAAACAAATGTAGTACTAAAAGAGAAGGTGACTCATGATGAAGTAGTAAACTTCAAAACTGCAAAAAATATGCCAAAATACGTGCAAATTGAAAAAAATGCACTTAGGGTTTATAATGATGCTGAGCTTTTTGCTCATATAATGGGTTATGAGGGACTTATAAAACAAAAAGAATACAAAGAAAAAAAAGATAAAGGGTATTTGTTAACAGACAGAATTGGAAAAACTGGTCTTGAATATCAATATGAGGATTATCTACATGGAACTCACGGTTACAAAAGGTCTCTTAGAGATAGTAGAGGTAGGATTATAAAGCGTTTAGAAGAGCAAAAAGTAGTGCCAGGGGACGATATTTATACAAATATTGATTTTGAGCTACAAAAACATCTAAAAGAAGCTCTAGAAAAAGAATTCAAAAGAGCAAAGACAAATAAAGCAGTAGCAATTGCAATTAATCCAAACAGTGGTGCAGTTTTGGCTTTGGTTAGTCTTCCTAGTTATGATAATAATCTGTTTTCTAGTGGAATAAGTAGTGAGGATTACAAAAAATTACTAAAAAACCCAGACAAACCACTTTTCAATAGAGCGATTTCTGGTGTGTATCCACCTGGATCCACGGTAAAACCAGTTTTGGCTGCCCTTGCGCTAGAGAACAATATTATAACTCCAGAAAGAAAGATAGAAAGTAAAGGAGGACTTCAATATGGTAAGTTTTTCTTTGGTGATTGGAAAGTTCATGGATACACAGATATGCGCAGAGCAATAGCAGTTTCAAGTGATGTGTATTTTTATACAATTGGTGGAGGTTATGGAGATATAAAAGGTCTTGGTATAGAAAAAATGCACGATGGGTACGCAAAGTTTGGTTATGGAAAGCCAACAGGCATTGATTTGCCAAATGAAGTAAGTGGTACAAATCCAAATAAAAAATGGAAAGAAAAAAATATAGGAGAAAAATGGTATATAGGAGATACTTATCACAGCTCTATAGGTCAAGGATTTATGAGTGCTACTCCCATAGAAGTGATAAATTCTATAATGCCAATAGCCAATGGAGGTACAATTTACAAACCTCAAATTGTAAAAAAAATTGTTTCTCAAGATGGAAAAGAAAAAGTGTTTAAACCCAAAGTTGTTAAAGAAAATATATTAAGTAAATATGCACTGAGAGTTGCAAAAGAGGGTATGCGAGAAACTGTAACAGATGGTACTGCTCAAATGCTTAAAGAATTAAATGTAAAAGTAGCTGGAAAAACTGGTACAGCAGAATTTGGCAAAGGAGACAAGGTTCACTCGTGGTTTGTGAGTTTTGCGCCGTACAAAAATCCTCAATTACTTTTATTAGTACTGATAGAAGGTCAGACAAAAGAAATTTCTACAGCTTCAGAGCCAGTTGCAAAAAGTATTTATAAATGGTATTTTGATAACAATAAATTAGATGATAATTCACAAAAAGATAAAAATGATAAAAAAGGTAGTTAGTGAAGTAAAATTAAAATTTAGAAAAAATTTTGAGGAAAGTGGTAAAAATTACAAAAAACTTTTGTTTCACAGTGCTCTAACTCTTACTATTACCTCTGGACTCAGTTATGTTTTTGGATTTGTGAGAGATAGAGTTTTAACTCAGACTTTTGGCGTTAGTAGGGAACTTGATATTTATTATGCTTCTTTTGTGCTTCCAGATATTTTGCTTGCTGTGTTTGTGACAACTTGTGTATCTGCGGCACTGGTTGCTATTTTTTCTGAGAAGTTAAACACAAGTAAGCAAGAAGCTAGAGAATATTTTTATAATATTCTTTCTATTGTATCAACTATACTTATAATTTTGGCGATTTTGATAGCGATTTTTTTGCCACTGCTTACTAGGTTTTTAATAAAAGACTTTTCTCAATCTGATACTGAACTTTATATAACTATTGTACGTATAATGCTTCTTTCTCCAATACTTTTTGCTTTTTCTAATTTTTTTGGTGGAGTGCTGATTGCTACCAAAGAATTCTTTTTTTATGGAATTGCTCCAGTTTTTTATAATCTGGGTATAATTTTTGGTGTGTTTGTGCTGGCTCCAGTTTTTGGCATAAAAGGCGTTGCAATTGGTACAGTTTTTGGGGCTTTTTTGCATTTAGCAAGTAGAATTTATAAAGGAATTTCAAAAGCCGGTACTCCAAAAGTGAAGCTTAAATGGACTCACGACACTCAAAAAACATTTAAACTCATGATCCCAAAAATTTTTCAAATCGGTGCTTGGCAAATTCTTTTGTGGTGGTTTGTGTATTTGGCTAGTAGTATGAGTGAGGGAAGTGTGAGTGTGTATTCTATAGCAAGAAATTTCCAGAGTATGCCTGTTTCTCTTATAGGAATTTCTATAGCGCTTAGTGCTTTTGCAACTCTTGCTCATCTCTCAGCATCCAAAAATATGCTAAAATTTAGAGAAATAGTAAAGAAAAAATCAATTTTGATTGTAATACTTACTAGTGGCTCAGCTATTGTTTTAGCGTTTTTGGGTAAATTAATAGTCAGCGTTCTTTTTGGTGGAGGATCTTTTGGAGCAGATGATGTGCAAAGAGTTTCTACTTTACTTGCAATTTACACAATAAGCATTCCACTTGAGAGTCTTATGCATATTTTAACACGTACTCACTATGCACTTCAAAAAACTTTTCGTCCGTCTGTAATACATATAATAGCTATACTTATTACAATAGTAATTAGTTGGTGTTTTAAAGGTTTTGGAATTTACATTATCCCTATTTCTTTTGCCGTTGGATTATTAGTACAAAATGTGTTATTATATATTTCGTACATTTATTTAATAAGTAAAAAATATGAGTTTTGAAAATTTTATAAATAAGGATTTCGTTTACGCTGTAATTGGTGTTTCTCTAAATTCACAAAAATTTGGAAATAGAGTTTTTACTTATCTAAAAGAAGAAGGTTATAATGTGCTAGGCATAAACCCAAAAGGTGGAGAAGTAATGGGAGAAAAATTATATAAATCTATAAATGAAATAGAAAAAGATATAGATGTAGTAGTGTTTGTAATTCCTCCACAAATTGCACAAGACGTACTTAAAGAAGTTGTAAATAAAGGCATTAAAAAAGTATGGTTTCAACCAGGTAGTGAAAGTCCTAAATTAAAAAAAATCTGTGAAAATAGCGATATAGAATTTGTAATGGAGGACTGTATAATGGTAGAAAACGAAAAACAAAAAAACTCTTAAGATGAAAATTCATTTTGTAACAGTTGGCGCTCCTAGCTTAGCGTTTGCACGTGAAGGGTTTTTGATATATACAAAACGTATTTCTCAGTTTCACAAGATAAAAATAACTCACCTCAAAGAAAAAAATGCAACCGGGCAAATGCTTAAAATTATGCAAAAAAGTTTTGCTGTAGTACTAGATGAGCGTGGTAAAGAATTTACCAGCATAGAGCTTGCAAAGTTTTTGGATACAAAAGCAGTTTCTGGAGTAAGCGAAATAACTTTTCTAATTGGTGGTCCAGATGGTCACAGTGAGCAAGTTAAAAGTGAGGCAGATTTACTTTGGTCTCTTAGTAAACTCACCTTTGCTCATGATTTGGCAATGCTCTTGCTTTCTGAGGCGATTTACAGAGCAAGTACTATAAATGCTAATCATCCATACCACAGACAATAAAGTATAGATATGAAAAAAGCAGAAATTACACAAAAATATATAAATTTATTTAATATAGAACGAAAAGGTACTGGAGATTTTGTAATCATTGAAGGAATGCACGCTTTTAAACATGCTGCGAGATTTGGCGCTTTACTTGATAGTGTTTATATTTGCGATAAAGAAAAAACTTTAGAAACTGCTTCTAGATTTTTGGAGAAAAAAGAATTAAATTTGCTTGAAAATATCTCCAGAGAAATTTCTAAAGAGGAATTTGAGAAACTTGCGCCAAATGCTCTAAGAACTGGGATTATAGCTAGAGCCAAAAAACCTGAGTACAAAAAAATAGAAAACAAAAATGGATTTGTGGTAGTTTTGGAGGATCCTAGAGATTTAAATAATGTAGGTGCTGTAATCCGTGCTTGTGCTGCTAGGGGAGTAGATGCGCTAGTTTTACTTGCAAGTGAGGGTAGTCCGTGGCACGCAAATGCACTTAGAGGTTCTGCCGGACTTCATTTTGCTCAACCTGTTATTTCACTTGAGAATTTTGATGATTTAAAACAAACTTTTGGAGACAGAGAAATAATTGCAGTAAGTGACGAAGGAGGAAATGTGTATGATACAAAGATAAATTC
>JALWEZ010000033.1 GCA_027039165.1 Candidatus Moraniibacteriota bacterium | reverse complement strand
GTGGAGAAGGGTTTTTACCTATACCTAACTTTTTTGGATATTTTGACGGTAAAGGGCATAGGATTACGCATATATATATACATAGAACGGATACAATAGGTATTGGAATTTTTAGTTTTATAGGTGCAACACAGGATGCAACAATAAAAAATTTGGTGATAGATGACGCAAATATAACAGGAAAAGACTATGTAGGAGGTTTGATCGGGGGGGGCGCAACAGTAATGGCAGGAAAGCTTATATTTTACAATGTTAGTGTTGTAAATAGTACGATAAGCGCAACAGGAAGTAATTCGATCGCGGGTGGATTTATAGGAAAAAATAATAGAAATACAAATATAACATTTGAACACTGTATAACAGATAACAACAATATAACAAGTTTAGGAAGTGTAGGAGGTATAATAGGACAGCAAACTGGAGCTTATACTTTTAAATACACTTATGCGAATAATATAACCTTAAGCGGCAACATACAGGGTGGATTTATAGGATATGACACAGCAAGCGGTGACTGGAGTTTTAGTTATTGCTACGCTAATAATATAATAATAAAAAAAGATAATGGCATACAGGGTGGATTTATAGGAAAAGAAGGAACTTTAGCTAAAGTGGCAAGCATAAACAACTGTTATACAAATTTAAACGCACAATACGGATATATAGGGGATATGCAGTTAGGGCAAAAAATAATTTTTAATAATTGTTATTACAACAAAGACACGACAAACGGTGTAGTGAACAATGAAAGTAATTTTATACAGGGCACGGTTTACGGCAAAACCACTTCAGAAATGCACCAGCAATTAACTTATGTGGATTGGGATTTTGCTCACACTTGGTATCCACCTACACAGGACAAACTTCCTACATTAAGATAAAAACTTTTTGCGTATATATTGTAAACAGCGTGCTGTTTAAGCACGCTGGGAAAGGAGGTTAGGGATTGATTAGAAGGTAAGTAAAATACAAAAAACGGAAAAAACGGAATTTTTTGTTTAACTTAATTTAAAAGAAGGAGGATAATATGAAGGCATTAAGGCGAAACAAAAAAGGTTTTACACTCATCGAACTTTTAGTTGCTATTACTATCTTAGTGATCATCATCGGTATTATGGTTGGACTTTTTGGAACAAATAACGGAACAAACGCAGCACAAGCGACAAAAATTATCGACACAGGCAGGCAAATAGCTCAGGCTGAAGAAATGTATTATGCTAAAAACGGAACATATACAACAAATATGCAAGATTTGTTTACAGCTAAGTATTTAAAAACAGTACCGAATACGGATTGGACATTAAATAATACTACGTATAATGTATTTGATAATAGCACGGCGGCAAACGACTTTGTAGTAGTATACACGCCGACAGATGCAGTAGGAAACGATATATGCATTAAAATAGCAAAAAAGGAAAATTATGGTGGTTTATACAAACTAATTACACACGGTTCAACAAATGCTAACGATGTCGTAAATGATGAGAGTGACTGCACAGATGGAACACAGTATGACTTTTTGTATTTAGTTGAAGCTAATGAAAATTAAAGGTAATGGACGGACATTTTCCGTCCATTTTTTAAAAGGAGGTATTATGAATGAAGAAAAAAATATACGTAGTAAATAGGATGAGGATATGGACACACGGATTACAAAATGTAAGTGATGTGAAAGATACAAGTATGATGGTAAAGATAGCACATAAAGATATTATAACGGACAAAGAAATGAACGAACTG
>JALWEZ010000032.1 GCA_027039165.1 Candidatus Moraniibacteriota bacterium | reverse complement strand
ACAGATAATAGGGTAAGGTTGTTGAATCTTGAAATGCATGGTCAGACATTTGGAAGAATCAGAAACAAAAAAGATGACATGCATAAATTGGTGTTTAATTTGATGTGTTTTCTGTTCATGAAACATTTTCCAGTTCTAACAGAATAATAAAAAAATAATGTGGCTAAAGCAGGTCATTTGGTATATCACAAATTTCAGTTTGTTGGTTGTTCAACAAATGTTTGTCACTGATGCATGGTCACTGGTAACTAGATTGTTCTTTGTTTTGGTCTGATCTGCCAGTTGGTGGGGTTTTAGTGACAGTTGTTGGTCACATCAGTTAGGTGGGTCAGAACTAAAAATGTATATAGCATATTTGTAGTCTGTTGTTGCAGATAGGACTGTGTTGCTTATTGTTAAAAAGATAAACCAATTTTTGTTATAGATGCCATGAGCTTTTAAGTTGGTTATGGTTGGTTACATGAAAATTTCAGTTTAAGTGGGTTGCAGTATTATGCATTATCACCTGTGGTGATCTGTGATGTATGGATGTATAATGTTTGTATATGTGTATGATGTTAGAATACAAGTGCAATGATAAGGTTTACAAGTGTGTTGGAGAACTGTTAAAATTTTATTCTTAAACCTAGCCTTGACCTCTCAGGAGTGAAATGGCTTCCAGACTTGGAGAAGGATTTAAGCTTTCTGTCTGTAATTCAGTTTTTCATTGTTTCAGGTTGATGAGCCGACACCTGAGGGCCAGAATATCATTGGGTTACAAATGGGCACCAATGCTGGAGCATCACAGTCAGGGATCAACTTTGGCAAACCACGTGGCATCACCGACTGACTGACTCACTCACTGATTGATCATTGGTCATCTTCTGTCTACATTCATCCATTCAGATTTCAAATTTTCATTATCACACTGCTAAGGACTGTTTGGTTTTTAGTTTATGTGACTATGTAAGCAGTTCATCTTGAATTCATCAGTGATACATCTCTGATGAGAACTGGGGCATATACACAGCTATGTATCCAGTTACAGATATAGATATGTTAGTAACTGTATCTAGTAAAGTAACTGAAGTAAACCTATCTAAATACAAAAGTTACAGTCATGCTGTCTGACCCCAGACTGCTTTAATGCATGTTTTTATTGCTATTCAAAATTGTTGACATGACAAGACATCCTTGAAAATTTTGACAGATTTATGTTTGAGTTTCTGGTCAGTAGACATTGTCATGAGGCCACATGATGTTTGTGTGTTATTATAATATTTCTTCCGCATTGTTCGGTGCCAAAACCTGTTCAGTAATGCTGAGCTTTAATAGTTTATTGAAGAAGCAGTTCTGTTAAATAGGGTTTCTGACCACTTGGCCAGACACCCTTTCCATGATATCTCGGAGCCTCCGCCATTTATAAGTAATTCCAGACTGATGCTGTGCAATCTAAATTATATGCATATAATATTTAAACATGTTGTTTAGTGAATTTCAGTAAACCTGCATAGAATTAATGCATGAACTCTGCAACAGAACATCACATAAATAGAAAAAGTACATTTCCACACCCACAAAACATTTGCAATACTCAAAAGATTTCACTCTTCCATTTTAAATGTTGTGTTCATTTTCTTCTCTGATGTCATTTAAATAAAATGGGATATTCACCGATTCAGTATGTTGTGTGTGTGTGTGTGCGTGTATGAAATTATGTATTGGGATGTGTAACTGTATATGTTAGAATGTAGATGATAAGTAAACCATGTATATTACAG
>JALWEZ010000031.1 GCA_027039165.1 Candidatus Moraniibacteriota bacterium | reverse complement strand
CTCAATTATTACCATAAAATATCTGAGCTCAATCCTGAAAAGGTTATGGAACCCTACAACTTAATAATATTCTATAACAATTTCGGTGAAAATATTTATAACACATCAAAAGACAAAAGTAAAGCGCTTGAATATTTTAACAAATCATTAAACGTTGCTTTAAAAAACAAAATCAGACCTGATGCAATTTACAGTTATTTTGCCAGTTTGTACGAAAAAACCAACCAGATAGATTCTGCAAAATATTATTACAAAAAGTCATTGGAAACCGTTGATTCTACCAATTATGAAAATCAACTTTATTTGCACAACAAACTTATCGAAATGGATTTGAAACAACAGCATAATATAAAGCTTTTAAAGTCAGTTAAGACCAGAGATTCTATCGAAGCACTTTACATAAAAAAATTCACTTCAGACAATCAACTTGATTTGGAAAATAATTTGAAAATTCTAACCCAACAACAAGAACTGGAGCAAGCCAAAAAAATCAACAAAAAGAACAAAATCATTTTTATTTTCATCATTATTATGTTTGTTCTAGGTCTGATAATTTCTTTTCAATTTAACCGGTTTGATGTCTTAAAACACAAACAGGAGCTATTTAAACTGGAACAAAAAATTTTACGTTCACAAATGAACCCACATTTTGTATTTAATGTACTAGGATCAATACAGAGCACACTACTTGAAAACAACCCCATTGCGTCTGCTACATATTTATCAAAATTTGCCAAGCTAATACGTCAAAATTTTGATTTTATACAGAAAAAATATATTTCTCTTAAGGATGAATTAGACATGATTCAAAATTATCTAGATACACAAAAATTCCGTTTTAAAGAAAAGTTTGACTATATAATAAATGTCGATAAACATCTCTCTCCTCAAGAAATAATGGTGCCACCAATGATTTTGCAACCTTTTGTAGAAAATTCTATTGAACACGGTTTTGCCGACATATCGTACAAAGGACACATTCACATCAACATATCAAAAAAAGACGACAAAGTTTGCTTTGAAATTATAGATAACGGCTCCGGCTACAATCCTAAAAAAGATGACAAAGAACACGCTTTGGACATCTTTAAAAAGCGTTTATTTTTGATGGGAAAAGAAACTTTTGACAGTTATAAAATCAGCCGGTTGAAACAAGGCACCAAGGTGGTATTTTGTTTTGATTTGGCTACAGCATAACTTTTGAAAAAAATAAATACAATAATAAAAAAATAGTATCTTAGCACACACACAAACGAACTAATAATAAAACCAAACACAAGCAAAAAACACAATTAACAATGAAAATATTAATAATCGAAGACGAATTTAACGCCCGGAATGTCGTTAAACTTCTCTTACAACAATATTTCCACGACAGGTACGATCTTATTGGTTGTGCCGGTACTATAGTAGGATCTTTGGATTTAATCAAAGAAGAAAAACCTGATTTGGTATTCTTGGATGTTCGTCTTGAAGATGGCTTAGGACTTGACTTGTTGAAAAAATTAGACAAAATAAATTTTCAAATTATTTTTACAACTGCCTACGACAACTATGCTATTAAAGCTATTAAATATGCAGCCGTTGACTACCTGCTTAAGCCGATAAATCCTGAAGAATTTAAAATGGCCGTTCAAAAAGCTTTTGACAAAAAACAAGAATTTGAAGAGCTCTTAAGACTACAAGAAGAACTCAATCCCGGACAAGACAAAACAATAGCGGTCAAAACTGCCGAACAAACACACTTTGTGTCTTTCAATGATATTATC
>JALWEZ010000030.1 GCA_027039165.1 Candidatus Moraniibacteriota bacterium | reverse complement strand
ATAGAAAAGTCTAAAGAAAAATCTAAAAATGATCCAAAAAAAGAAGAACAAAACAATGTAAAAAAAATAGTTTTGGATAGCAATAATTTAAAATGGGATGAAAGTGCAAAAAAAATAAAAAAAGAGGATAGGGGTATACTGTATCATTTGGCAGATATTACTGAAGGAAAGTTTAATGGAGGAACTTTAAATCAATTTAAGGATGTAACTATAGAAAATAATAATTTTTACTATATAGAATTAAATAATAGTGTATTTGTTGTAAGTTTTAAAGATGGAGGAGACGTTGATTATTATAAGCAAATTTTTGGAGATAATAAAGACATTAAAATTATTCATAATATAGAAATTCCTCAATTAAATTTTGAAAATGAATTATCTTTTAAATATAAAGGACGTGAGGTTTATGCTCTGGAGTATGGTTTTTTCTATATAGATGAGTTACCTTTATTTGAAAAATACAAAAAATATCTAAAAAAACTTGATTATATAGATCCACTTTATGGGCAAGCTTGGACTACAGATTATTCAAAAAAAATGAATGAAGTAAATATTGCTTCTATGGGAGGAGTTTATTTTGTAGATTCAGCAGGAGTGTTGCGTGTTTATAGGCTCGTGCCTAGTATTGTAGCCCATAAACCAAAACTCGAAGATGCAAATATAGAAGATGCTCTAGATATAATATGGAATGATACAGGTAAAAAAAATAAAATAAGATATGGATACAGTCCTCAAGGATGTGGAATGAGTAGTTTTGTAGTTGGTTCTAATTTACCAGGATATGATGATATAAAAGAAGATGATCTTAAAGAAATAGGAAAGACAAGTGAAGGGATAAGTGTTTACGGATTTAAATCTATGAATAATAAAATTATAAAAGATACTTATGATTTATATCAAACACTAAAAGAAACTTCTTGGATAGAAGAAAGCGCACAAGAACAATTTGGTAAAAAAAGTGTAAATTCTTTGGAAGAGTTCTATAAACTAAATCCAGTGATAGTTTTTAAAGATGCACTTAATCGGTATCAAGTAATGACTGCAAGTGTTTTTCGCGAACCAGTAGAGTGTGGAAAGCCGGTTATTTATCTTTATCCTCAAAAAGAGATGAATGTTTCTGTAAAAGTTTTACCAACTGGAGGATTTACAAAGGTAGAGCCTGATTATCCAAAATCTGGTTGGTTTGTAAGCGCAAAACCAAATGGACAGTTGTATAATTTTTTTGATGGAAAAACTTACCCATATCTTTTCTGGGAAGGAAAAAGTGATGTCTTGTATAATCAGCCCCAAAAAGGTTTTGTGGTGAAAAGAAATGAACTTGGTGAATTGTTTGACAAAACTTTATCAGCTCAGAATTTAAACAAGCAAGAAATTGATGATTTTAAAGAATTTTGGATACCAAAAATGCTTAAAAGTGATAAACCTTACTTTTTTGTAACTTATACTTCTAGAAAATTTATAGATAGAGCTGCACCTCTTGTGATAAATCCAAAACCAGATACTCTCATACGAGTCATGATGGATTATGAGCCATTAGAAAGTTATAAAGAAGTTGAAAAAATGACATTTAATCCAGTAGAGCGAAAAGGATTTACGGTTGTAGAATGGGGCGGAATGCTAGGGGAGTAATTTAAATTTTGAATTATGAAAAAAGTAGTATTATCTTTAATTGTTATCGTTTTTTCTTTGGTTATAGTGTCGGTAGTCTTGTTTCCAAAAAGTAATTTTGCCAAAAACGATTTGTTAAACAGTGCAAAAAAAAGCACAAAAGAAAACAATGAGGATTATGAAATAACTAATAAAAAAGAAATTTTTCAAATCATTATTCCGCATCACTTATTTGCAAAAACTGAAATTGAGAATTTTTTGAAAGATTTTTCTTCAAAACATGATAATTTTGATAGGATTATACTTATAAGTCCAAATCATTTTGATGCAGGAGATGGAGAAATAATTGTGAGAAAGTCAGATTTTAAGATAGGAGAAAAAATTTTTAATTCCAGTGACACTACTTCACTCATAGCTAAGCTTCCAGAAGTAAATGCGCAAAATTCTCCGTTTGCTTTTGAGCATGGTATTTTTAATCTTATGCCTATACTTGGTAAATATTATAAGAATACTGATATAGTTCCGATTATACTAAAATCCCACACAAAAGACACAAAGTTAAAAAACTTAGCTAAAGTTATATCTGAGTTAGATGGAAAAACTCTTGTAGTGTATTCTATAGATTTTTCTCACACGTTGGACAGAAATTTTTCTTATATTCATGATCTAAAAACTCAAGATGTTTTGAAAAATTTAGAATATGCTAAGCTAGATAATTTGGATATAGATTGTCCAGAATGTCTAAAAACAGCTTTTAATATTGCAAAAAGTTCTGATCAAAAAAGTTTTGAGATCTACAAAAGAACAAGTGCATCAGAAATTGCAAATAAAGATTTCCCAGGAGGAAATACTAGTTATATATTAGGAGAATTTACCAAAAAGAAAAAGAATTTAGAAAAAGATAATGTATATATGCTTTTTGGAGGGGATGTGATGCTGGACAGGCAAATTAGAGTTTTTTCAAAAGAAGGTGGAGTAAAAAATTATTTAGATGATTTGGACAGACTGTTTTGGGGTTGGGATGGAATAGTCTTTAATCTTGAGGGAGTTGTGGGTAAGAGAGAAAGTTTATCTCTTGGAAAACCAATGAGCAATCCAAATCATTTTAGGTTTACCTTTGCTCAAAAAGATTTTTTGGATTTAGCAAAAAGTATTCGTTCTCCTATTATCTTAAACGATGGAAACAATCATTCGTTTAATTTTGGTCATGAAGGCGTGAGAGAGTCTAGAGAATTTTTGAAAGCAAACAACTTTGATTTTTTTGGAGATTTAAGCGGTGAAGAAAATAATTTACTTGAAAAAAATATAAATGGACGGAAGGTGAGTTTTGTAAGTTACAATTATTTTAACGGTAAACCATTAGAAGAAACAATTAATGACATAAAAAAAGAAAAAATTAAAGGAAATGACGTTATAGTTTATGCTCATTGGGGAAATGAATATCAGAGGAGTATATCTCCAAAAGTCCAAGAAATTGCTCATAAATTTGTAGATGCTGGAGCACGTATGGTTGTTGGAACTCATCCACACGTTGCTCAGCCAATTGAAGTTTATAAAAACAGTGTGATTTTTTATTCTTTAGGAAACATGATTTTTGATCAATTTTTCTCTCCTTATGTTGCTCAAAGAGTATTTGCAGGGTGTAAGCTCGCTAAAAATTACACAGTTTGTGCGATTTCTCCATTTGAACATAAAAGAAAGAAAGGTTTAGTTTTTCAAAAAGGGAAAGACAGGAAAGATTTTTTTGATTGGTTGTCAGTTAGTTCAGAAGTATCCACATCTCAAAAAGAAAGTCTAAAAAAAGGCATTTTAAAAGTGGAGTTTAGATGACTTTGCTCTAGTTTGGGTGTATAATATAGTTAAATAAATAATATTTTTTATAGTCTTATGAAAATTTCAATTTTTTTGGTTATTTTGGCTGTTTTGGGACTTGGGGGATATGTAATTTTTCAAAAATACTATCACAAACAAGACAAAAATACTACTAATCAAGTTGTGAATGTAAATATTGTAGATAAAACCAAACAAAAGACAAAGGTTTCAAAAAAGCTTCATATCAAAGAGAAAGAAACTAAAATTTCTCCAAAAAAACAGGAAATAGAAAAAGATGAAAACAAAAAACAAGAAAATGAAGAAAAGAAAAATTTAGAGCAAAATATAATTCTTGTACTAGATGCTTCTGGAAGTATGTGGGGCAAAATTGAGAATAAACCAAAAATTCAAATTGCAAAAGATGCTGTAAAAAAAATACTAAACAATAGTGGAAAAAATCTTAATTTTGGTCTTGAGATTTATGGAGATAAAAAAGGAGTAGATAAAAATTGTGAAAATATAGAAGTTTTGATTGAACCGCAGAAAAATAAAAATAAAGAAATTATTCAAAAATTGGATAGCATAGATCCAAAGGGAAAAACTCCTATAGGAAATGCTATACTAAAAGCGGCTAGAGTATTGGATTACAAAAATCAAAAAGCTACAGTAGTACTTATTTCTGATGGAATTGATACATGTAGTTCTGATTTATGTCAAGTCGGGAAGGATTTAGAAAAAGATGGGGTGGACTTTACAGCTCATATAATAGGTTTTGATATGACAAAAGAACAAGAAAAAGGCATTGAGTGTTTAGCTCATGAAACTGGAGGATTGTTTTTGTCTGCAAAAAACACAGATGAATTAAATAAAGCGCTAGCAAAAAGTATAAAAAAGATAGATCCTTGTAGTAAAGAAGCTCTAGAAAATATTGAATTTAGTGCATCTGATAAACTAGAAAATAACAAAAAATTTAAAGTTTCTTGGCAGGGAGATGTAAATGATGGTGATAAAGTTTTTATTACAAAAAACGATTCAAAGGAAGTAAAAGATGCTTTGGGTGAGGTTTTGCATCTAAAAAAAGGTCAAAAAGAAGGAGAACTCTTTGCACCAAACACTCCCGGAAAGTATAGTCTAGTTTATTCTTCTATATGTGGTGTAACATTAAACGAAAAAACTTTTGAGGTGTATGTGCCTAGTAATAAAGTAGAAATAGCGCCGGTAGTAGAACCCGGAATAAATATAGAAGTTTCGTGGTCTGGTGCAAATGATTATGGTGATGATGTGGCTATAGTACCAAAAGGAGCTAGTTTATGGAAGGAAGGTTGGGGTATAGTGAGTTTTTTGGAAGAAAAAAATGGCATAAGTAAAATAGAGACTCCGAGAAAAGCTGGTGAATATGATTTAATTTACCTCTCAACAGATGAAAAGGTACTTGCTAGAAAAACTTTTAGAGTAAGAGAAATCAAAGGTAAGTTGTTGGGTGTGCCGGATATTGTGAAAAAAAATGAAGCTTTTAATGTGAGATGGGAGGGGGAAGAAAATGATGGTAATATTATAACAATTTTGCCAAAAGATAGTGTAAATTGGCAAAAGCACACTCCAAATGGTTTATATAATATTAGTAGCTCCAGACAGTGCTGGTGTGTATGACGTAGTTTTTTGGTATAAAAAAGAAAGAGAATTGTACAGAAAAACTATAAGAGTAACTCAATGATTTAATTTTTTCTAAAAAACTGTGGATAACTTTGCGTATTCTTAAGAAATCTTTAGAAAAAACTTTTATTGTACACAGTTTATACATAAGTAAGTGTTGTTTGTGCTATGTAAATTTGGTATCATATAGATAGTAAATAATTAAATAAAAATAAAAAAAATGTGTGACAAAAAAAATGATGAAAAAAATGAATCAATAGAGGAAGTTGATAAGAGTGAGCTTGAGTTTAATCCTGTAAAAGATGTTAAGGATAAGTTGAAAGATATAAAAGATGCAAAAGAAACTAAAGATAAAGAAATAAAAGAAATTAAGGAAGA
>JALWEZ010000029.1 GCA_027039165.1 Candidatus Moraniibacteriota bacterium | reverse complement strand
TATACAAAGAATTTTTTATTTATAAATTTTGTTCATTTTGTCACTAAATAATTAACCATTTAAAAGTTTTTTAAGTTGTTTGTAATCAGTTTTGCCACTTCCGAGAGTTGGAATTTCTTTTATTTTTACAATACTGCTTATTTTTACTATATTTGAAACTCCAGATTTTTGTAAATAATTATTTAATTCATCCAAACTTAAGTCTTTTGTACAAAAACACGTAATAATAGCTTTATTATTTTTTTCTTTTGCTTCTAGTGCAAGTACTGTTTCTTCTTCACTTCCATATTTTTGCAAAAGAATTTCTTCTACAAAAGGCAAACTTATCATCTCTCCTGCAATTTTTATAAATCGTTTAAGTCTTCCTGTTATAAATAAATAATTATCATTATCAAGATAACCTATGTCTCCAGTTTTATAAAAAGTTTTTCCTTGTATCTTTTCAAAAGGATTATCTATATTTTTATCTAAATAACCATCAAAAACACTTGCTCCACTCAAATAAATCATACCTTCTTCAAGAGGCGCACATTTTTTACCAGTTTCTAAGTTTTTTATATAAATTTCTAGCGTTGGGATAACTTTTCCTACGCTTTTAAATTTTTCTTTACCTCTGGGTGTGATAGATACTATAGGAGAGCATTCTGTGATACCATAACCCTCCAATATCTGAGCGTTTTTAACTTTTTTCTTAAAAGAATTTATCAAACTTTTAGAACAAGCTTCTGCACCAGTCATCACAACTTTTAGAGAAGAAAGGTCATCTTTTTCAGTTACTTCTTTGAGTAAAATTTTTAAAAACGTTGGAGCCATTGGAAGTAGCGTTGCTTTTGAGTGGTTAATTATATTTTTAATAGATAGTCCGTCAGTAGGATCTGGAGAGTAGACTACTCTTATATCTGATATAAGTGGCAAAATTACCGTAGCTGTAAAGCCAAAACTATGAAACGGTGGTAAAATTCCTACAATTATATCATCTTTTTGAGCACAAAAAATTTCTAAAGTACCACTTAAATCTTCTATTATATTTTTGTGACTTAGTGCAACGGCTTTTGGCAAAGATTCACTTCCAGAAGTAAACAATACAACAGCAGTTTTTGAAATTTTGGTTTTTTTTAGTAAAATTGCTAATTTAGATAAAAGCAAGCTTTTTAATTTAGTAGAAATTTTTAGTTTATCTATCTCATTTTCAACAAACACAAATCTCCCATGAAATTCTTTCGGAATTGTGTGAGAAATTTTATCAAAAAAAGTTTTTGCTGTTAAAATTTTATCTACATCGCTTATTTTAAAACAATGTCTAAAAGCAGTTTTACCTACAGTCCAATTAAACATCACTGGAGTTTTTTTACTTAAATATGTTCCAGTGATTAACATGGTAGTGCTTGTTAGAGCGGGAAGCATAATTCCAATTTTTTCCTTTTTTGTAATTTTTTTTATTATTTGACTAGCTACTATTGATTTTAGTAAAAAATCTCTGTGCGTTATAGAGCCTTTCAATTTATCAAAAGCAAAAACATCTTCTTTCTTATAAAAATTTTGTAAAAATAAATCACGTATATTACTAGCTTTTTTATCAATTTTTATCCGCTTAGTTTTATTTTCTATTTCTTTTTTAAAATTACATTTTGGCAATTTTTCTGTTTTTTGATTATTGTTTTGCACCAAAATACACAAATCTCTGATTGTTTTTAGCTCTTTAAAATCAACAGATGAAGTTAGGTTATATTTTTTTTGAATTACACTTACTACTTCAGCTAATTGTAGTGAATCAAAACGTAAATC
>JALWEZ010000028.1 GCA_027039165.1 Candidatus Moraniibacteriota bacterium | reverse complement strand
CTCTACAGAAGTATTAATTTCAAATATTTTTTCAAAAATACACATTACAACTTTTTTACTTCCCGACATATATATTTGCAAAAAATTTATAGATTTTAAATCATTGAAAGATAAATCACTACCAATGTAAATATCTCTAAAACCTTCTTTATTAGTAAAAACCAATGCCACTTCACTTTTGCAATTCTTTGGTGCATCATCAAGAATTTTACCATAAATTTTTACAATATTATTTTTATCAGGCATCTTCATATGTGCTACATTCGTATTATTTGCTATTAGTATTTTTACTACTATCAATAGCACTAAAAAAATCTTTTTCACTATTTATCCTTGTATAAAACTTTTAAATAACTATTAATTTCAATGTTATTTGTAGCTTATTACTGAAATATCATTATTTCAGCTTCTGTACAAAATTTCAAAAACATCAAAACTTAATAATATAAGTATAGCGCAATATTTATCTTATATAAATACTTAGAACCTATCGAAAAAACCAGACTAACTTAGTTAATCTGGAAAATTATATTTAATTCGGTGGAAAAAGCACCATAATTATAACTAACATAAGCATAATTGCAATAATTTTTTCTTTATAACTTACACAAGTATCTGTTATACTTAGGTAAGCAATTAATTTACTACAATTTGACTCTTTTGTTACCATAGTTTCTGTCGCAAGTACTGTATCTGCAACTGTTGTAGAAGTTGTTGTTATAGGTTGTGCTACAATTACTATTGTTGTTGATATTGCCAAAAACATAACTAATAATAAGAAAAGTTTTTTCACATTTTACTCCTTGTATGAAAATTTTAAATAACTAAAATCTATATCACCCTAATAACACTGTATAAAATTTAGAGTATGAGTAATATTATTCACCTAAGACCAATGCATCATTATTGATACGCCTCTACTGTCTTCCAATTTCTGTGCAAAATTTCAAAAACATGATTCGGAGTTCAATAACGATATCTTTATTTAGTTTAAATATAATTTAATACTTATCTTATGTCAACTTTTTTTATAAATTTAGCAAATTCATTTTTCAATTCAATCATTTCTCCCTTAGAAAATGCATTGTAACATTGAAATTTTTCCTCTAGTGTATTTGCTGACCTAAATGATTGTAAAAAGTATTTATCACTTCCACTGAGCAGTTTTTTTATATCCTCTATTATTTCTGTGCTGTGCACTTCTTTTATAAAAGTTGTGCGAAATTCATAAGGAACTCTGTTTCCTTTTAAAAAATTTATACTATTTTCTATATCCTGCACTTTTATCAGTGGACCTACTAATTCATTGTACCTACTCAAAGAAGTTTTTACATCCATTGCCACATAGTTAAGTAATCCACTCTCAACTAAATCTTTCAAAACTTCAAATCTTGCTCCATTTGTGTCAAGCTTAATCTTAAAGCCTAAATTCCGTACCTTTTCTATAAAACTTTTTAAATCCCTCTGAAGAGTTGGTTCTCCACCAGAAATAACAAGTCCATCAAGAAGTCCTTTCCTAGTTTCTAAAAAATTAAAAATAATTTTTTCATCTATAAAACTACTAGAAATTTTCTTTAATTCAGATGGTAATACAAATTCTTTGTTGTGACAGTAACCACAACGCATATTACACCCAGGCGTAAAAACTATAGCTGAAGTATGCTCTGGAAAATCCAGCATTGTAAATTTTTGAACTCCACTTATTAACATATGTTTATTGTTTAATCGCTTTATAATTTTTTTCTCTTTCAATATATTCAATTATCAATCCATAGAAAAAACCTTTAGTT
>JALWEZ010000027.1 GCA_027039165.1 Candidatus Moraniibacteriota bacterium | reverse complement strand
TATGATTGTCTTTTTTTTCTCCTATGATTTCAAGGGCTCTATTTGTTAGATCCTCGTTGAGATTCATGTTGGTGGAAGTGCCTGCTCCTCCCTGAAGAGGATCTTCCAATATGTGCTCGTGTAGGTTGCCTTCACACATTTCAGAGGCTGCTTTTTCAAGGGCTTTTCCAATTTTTTTTTCTAAGTATCCCAATTTTAATTTTAACTCTAGTTTTTGTATACAAAACATTTGATTTGAGTAAAGAAAAGCTATAGAGAGTCTTTCCAAATATCTGCATTTTCTTTTTGTTGCCAATAACCTTGTGCTTTTAGTTTGCAAATACTTACATTTTCACCCACAAAGCTATTAGCCAGCGAATTATGAATTGGTTTCAAATTTTTGTCTAATAAAATTATTATCTCAGGCGCTTTTGCAACAATTTCTCCACCTTTTACAACTTTCATATTTTCATTTTTCACAACGATTTCATATTCTCCTACAAAAACACTCCCTTTTGTAAAGCCCTCAATTGTCTCTAATGTAGAATTTTGAACAACGCCACTAAAAATAATTTCTCCTCCGTTTAATTTTAAAAAATTATCAACATCCTTTTTAAGTAAACTTTTACCAGCTTCTCTAGTTGTCAAAATTGTATTTTTCATGCAAATTTCTTTGTATCTTTTTGCTTTTATAGGATAACCAACTACTTTACCACTACTTCCATTATCTGCAAAAAATCCTCTCATAATTTTCTCAACTTCTTGAGCAGAGAAATTTCCACGCAAAAAAACCTCCTTTTCGTTTGGACTTACTCCAAGAATTGGTACAATAGGCTCACCAAAAAGAGTAAAACAATCCATATAAATTTCAGGAGCTGCTCTCCCTCCAACTAAATCACTATTAACTACTGGTAAATCAAGAATTGCAGCGATTAAAAAAGATAAAGATTCTGCGCTAATTTCACCCGGAATTATAGCTTTGATTTTTTCTGAATTTGTAAGATTTTGATATTTTTCTATAGCATTTTTCACAAAATCCTCTGAAACTGATGTTGCTGAAGCTGGATCACCAACTCCATAAGCAGAAATCAAAAAATCTTCATCCTCTAAATCATCAACATCAATAACCTGAATTTCTTCTTTAATAGAAAAAGCTAACTCAAAAATTTCTCTGTTTAATTTTTCTGGAAGACCTCCTCCAGTTCCAAAAAATAAATCCCCCCAAACCAAAGCGTCAATATCTTTTTTTGTAAAAATGTGCGTTGCCATAAGTTTAAATTAATATTATACATACTTATTATAATATAATTTCACAAAAATTAAAGAGACAAGAATTTTCTTGCCTCATGTTTTTAAAGAGCATATCTTGCTTGATTTACTCTCTTTTTTACGACATCTGTAAATGTCGGGTTTAAGTATGGGCATTCTTTGTCCAAAACCGCTCCAATTACAGAAATCTTACCTCCAGTAGCTTGAGAAAGTTTGATCTCACTTATCTCTTCTACACCTATACATCGACTTACATCGTCAATACCATATTTCTCAGGATTTTTATATGGCTCAAGATATGAATTAATTGGATCTTTAACTTTTTCAAATGGAGCTATAAACTCAATCTTTTCTTGAATTTTAAAGTCTTGCTGATACATATTCCAAATAGCATCTGCCATAAAATCAACACTGTCGTGCATTTGTGCAAAAGTTTTTTTCATTTTTGCATTAAAATATGAGTGTTCCCTTATGTCATCTTCTAATTGTTGGATATAATAATGATATTCCCCTCTTGGGATATGCACTACCATTTTTTTTAGATTTTTAGCTTTTTTTGCCACCATCAATTGCCAATTAATCAATCTTTCATGGTATCTAAAAGACACATCAGTAGGATACTGAACATCAATCACTTTTGCACCAGATTTTAGTTTTTTAAATATCTTTTGTCTTTCTAAAGCGGATGCAGGAGAAAGTTCTGCAAGTCCATCATTTTTATGAGGCTTTTTTGCCTCTGTAAAAATTTTCCATCTTTTATCAAAAAGACATGTGCCAGCAACTATGTATTCAGCCTCTCTTATATTTACATCACCCCATTCAATATAACCATAAATGTCATGACTAAATCCTTTTTTTGTATAAAGAGGTAATTTTAATTCACCGAACTCATCTGTTTTTTGAATAAATAGCTCTCTACCTTCTCTTGTGAAAATCCAGTTTCCATATTTTCCAATCTCTTTTCCTTCTATTTTTTTTGTGTTTTCTTCCACAATAAATCCTTTGTATTAAAATTTTAAATAACAAAAAAACCAGTATTTCTACCGATTTCACAGAGTTCTTAATTATGAAGTTTTACATCATACTTTCCAAACAGAAGCAAATCGGCGTGCTACATTAGCATGCCGTACGCGTAAACTATTTGTTTTACTTATTTGCTTCATGACTTTAGTATAGCACAGTAAAAAATATTGTCAAATTTTATTTCTATTCTAAGAACCTGTACCTGTTGTATTGTGTTGTTCTTCTCCTGCGACAATTGGCTTACCAAAAATTCTTATTATAATATTTTTCTTAATTGTTTCAAATTCTTGCAAATCAAATAACGCACTTAAACCCAAATACATAAATACTCCAGAAACTCCAGAAAGCAACAATTGTAAGATAATCTCCCAAACGTGCTCAAGTAAAAACTTAGATCCTATAAAATCTCTAACAGCGTAAGTAATAAATCCAGCACCAACAGAAGCTACTATTATATACAATAAAGAGTTTATTAATTGTTTAATTGCGACAAAATCTAATTTCCTATATATAACGAAAAACAATACAATAGCATTGAAAAGTGTTGAAATTGTAAAAGCTAATGCTATTGCGTTTATCTTGTAATCTTTTATAAAAAGCGCTATACACAAAAAATTAATTATTTGACTGAGTATGGCAACATATACTGGCGTCTTCGTATTTCCCATAGCATAGAAAGCTCTAGCGAGTAGTGGAATGAGTGCTTGAGCAAAAGCAGAAATAAGCAAAATTCCCAAAACTTTAGTTGTCATATAAGTTGATTCCCAATTAAAATGCCCCGCTCCATAAATTACACGCACAATTTGTACTCGTAAAATCCAAAACAAAACACTCATAGGAACAGAATAAAACAGTATTCTACGCAAAGTTCTATCCAGAAGAATACTAAATTTTTCCAAATCTCCTCTTGCATACTTTATACTAAGAGAAGGAAAAACAGCTAGAGCAAATGAAGTTCCAACTAACCCTAAAATAACACTTTGAATGTTTTGAGCAAATGTAAAAACAACCAAACTTCCTGAAGCTAATCCTGAAGCAAAAATTGTTACAAAAATAAGTGAAATTTGGTTAGAAGCACCGCCAAACACTCTAGGAATCATCAAATGCAAAACGCTTTTGACGTTTGGATTTTTATAAAAATAAAATGTTGGTAATTTAAATTTCCAACTAGTGCCACTAAGAGCAATTAAATGAATGCTAAAATGTAAAAAAGCACCCAACACAACACCCCAAGCTAATCCTATAGGTTTGTTTAAATATGGCACAATCACAGTTATACCTATAATAATACCTATATTATAAAAAATTGGAGCACTAGCATATAAAACAAACCTTTTAAGTGAGACTAATATTCCTCCTATAATCGCACTAGCTGCCAAAAAAATAGGACTAATTAGCATAATTTTTATAAATTTAGTAGATAGAAGTATTTTTTCTTCTGTAAATCCTGGAGCAACTACATGCATTAATTGAGGAGCGAAAATTGCAGCAAATATTGCAAAAAAAGAAATTGAAAGGGTAAATAGTAGCAACAAATCTTGTGCTAATTGCCAAGATTCTTCATACTTATCTCTGACTCTAAGTCTTGTAAAAACTGGTATAAACGCCGCAGAAAAAGAACCTACGATAAGTAACTCAAATATAAAATCTGGAATTCTAAAAGCTGCATAATAAACATCAAGTATATCACCTGCACCATAATGAGCAGAAAGAATTCTATCCCTTAGTAAACCCAAAACACGACTTAATATGCCAAATATAGATACAATCAAAGCAGCAACCGCCACGGAAGAAGCTTGCTTTTTTTTTATAAATTTACGTAATTTCAAAAACATATGCTAGTATTATACTAATATACTAAACAACTGTCAAAATTTTTATTATTTTTCCAAAACTACGCCATAATAATAATCTCTATCTAATTTAGATTCTGAAACAACTAAAGCATGCTCTTGGGATTTAGCAGTGCTCCATTTTATGTTTATATTTTTTGGAAAAACTATTTTTGTATTTATTTTAGTATTTACATCTCCTGCTTGTTTTTGAATCAGCAAACTATGTGTAGCAAGAACTGATCCATCTTCATACTTTTTAAACTCTATTTTTTTGGGTAATTTGTACTTATAAGTAACTTTTACCTTTTCTTGTGGAGAAACATAAACCCAATTTGCAAAAACTGTTTTATTTGAATCATTATAAATCCTAGTTCCTGTTTTTTCATCAATTTTCATATTTTCTTCCTCCTGTTTTACACTTTTAAATCTCTCAAAACCCATTTCATCATACAACAATCTATCTTTGTTTATCTCCCTCGTTTGACCTTCTACAGAGATTAATTCAGATCCTTCTGGCACATAAACACGCATATAATCCGCATTCACTGCATCCCACCATGGCTTTCCAGTATGTCCACCTCTGTGTTCTCTTATTATAGAAACTGTATCTATTATACTACCATCTTCATTAACCTGAGAAACGTGTGATATTTTTTGATCTACAACTCCATCAGTTTTAAAACCATTTATATTTGTATTTATTATACTTAAATAATCACCATCTGTTTCTTGTACACGCCCTCCCCATCTATGATTTGTTATATAATTTTCTAAATTTTTATTTTTAGAATAAAGAAGAATATGTCTCTCATCTAATCCATCTATTATAACATTTACAATTTTTAGTGCTTCTTCACTAGAAAAATCTGTCTTCAACTTATTTATAATAAGAGGAAATAAATCACTCAAAATCTTTTTTGGCTTGTTCTCCTTTTTATCATAATCTATTTCTACCTTGTATTGAGTTTTTTCTATAAAATTATCAGATGTTATCGTAATGCCATACTCATCCATTTGTATTGGAGCTTGAGTCTGCTCACGGTTTTTTATTTCGTTCGTCGCGCTCGCGCGCTTGTGGGTTCGTGTCTAGGTGCGTGCATGTGTCAGTCTATGTGTCTTTGTTTAAGAGAATATGCAGGTAAACGCAGAACTAAAACATTTCATCCAGATTAGTACATTTATTTTACTGTCGTTTATTGTTTAGTATAAATAGATTCTTATAAAAGTTGTCCATTATTGTGCCGATTCATAAAAGGAAACAATGGGCTGTGGTTTTCCAACAGTCGCGTCCATTTGGACATTAAACCCGTTCTTCCTCAAACTCTACTGATTCACAACAATATAAACAAACCTTTGTATAAGTCGCTCCGTGGGTTTTGGGTAACTGAGCGTCTAACCAATCAC
>JALWEZ010000026.1 GCA_027039165.1 Candidatus Moraniibacteriota bacterium | reverse complement strand
TTCTCCATAGTACACATGATTAATTTATTAATCTTATATACTAACAGGTATGACATTTCTATTGAACACCTACTATGACATTATCATTGATAACTAACAGATTTATTATTACAAATTAATTATTTGCAATTTTCAAAAGCATCTCTATCTGTATTAAATTTTTTTATTTTATTTATATTTTTATTTTTTTCTAATTTGTTTTTTATAGGAATTCTAGCATGAACAAAATAAACTTCTATTTTTTCATGTTCTAATTCTTCAATTACAGAACTAATTGCATTTACTCCGCTTGAATCTATATAAGTTACGCCTAAAAATGATATAAGTATCCTTTTAATTCCTCGTGTTTCTTTATGTTTTTGGGCTACAGATATAATTTCTTCTATAATCATTTCTGAATTTATATAAACAATAGGCATATCAATTCTAATCATTAATAATTCGCCTGAAGTAATGGAGTTTTTCTTTTTGCTACGCTTTTTACTTGATAATCTATTAGTATGTTTATTATAAACTAATTCTATAACATTTGTTTTCATAGACATTCTAAAAAATATAAACAATGACAGTACAATTCCTATAAAAATGGCACTATCTGGTTTTAAAATAAATGAAAAACAAAACACAATAATTAAAACTAAACCATCTAATTTAGATATACTAAATACTTTTTTGATGTTTTCTATACTAATAAGAGATAAAACAGCCGCAATAACTATAGCAGCAAGAACTGCTTTTGGTAAAAAGTATAAATATTGAGTAAAAAATAAAAGTATGATGAGTACAAAAATAGAAACAAAAACTGATGAAAAACCTGTCATTGCACCTGAAGAAAAATTAACAGCGCTTCTTGAAAATGAACCTGACACTGGATAACCTTGAAATACACTTGATGCAATATTGCCAAATCCTTGTCCTATTAATTCTTGATTTACATCAATTTTTTGTTTCGTCTGCTTACTTATAGATTTAGATACTGCAAAAGTTTCTAAATAGCCGATTATTGATATAATCAAAGCCGCTGGCAATAATTCAAAAAACATATTTGGGAAAAAATGTAATTGTAATTTTGGAAATTCAGAAGAAACTTTTCCTATTATATCAACTCCCATAGAATCCAAAGAGAAAACCTTAGTTAAAATAATACTGATTATAACCACAATTAGTGCTGCTGGAATTTTTTTTGAAATTTTTTTAAATACAATTATTAAAAAAAGTGATGAAATTCCAATGTATAATGTTGGAGGATTTAAATTATTAACATGATTAAATACCTCCAGAAAATTCTGCCATACATGTTCATGTAACTTTATTTTAATTCCTATAAGATTTGGAATTTGAGTAAAAGCTATTATTATAGATGCTGCTGTAGAAAAAGCAACGATAACTGCATGAGAAATGAAACTCATCATAAAACCCCACCTCAAAAATCCCATAAGGAACTGTATAATTCCTATCAACAGAGCAAGAAAAATTGCAAGAGAAATGTAATTTTGTGTATTTGGCTCATAATACTTAGAGAGCGTAGCAAAAACCAAAAAAGATATAATAGCAACTGGACCAGTAGATAATTGCCTAGAACTTCCCCAAATAGCAGCTACTGCCACACTAGCAAGTGAAGCATATAACCCATAAACAGGTGGTAATCCAGCAATTATTGCATATGCCATTGCCTGTGGTATCAAAACTACTGTTACTGTAGCTCCAGAAAATAAATCTGATAAAAAAGCTTTCTTTTTATAATTTTTAAACCAACTGATAAATGGAAATAAATCTTTACTAAAACTGCCATTATTCATAAAC
>JALWEZ010000025.1:1036-1809 GCA_027039165.1 Candidatus Moraniibacteriota bacterium | reverse complement strand
ATACGAAAAGTTAGGTATAAACGTCGGACAAGACAGAGTGAGGGACTTGGTCGTTAATAACCCTACAATCAAACAAGCATTTACTAACAAACAAGGTATTTTTGATGAAAATCGATTGTCAGATTATATCGATCAAATTTATCAAAATAAAGATAGAAATCCGGAGATTTTTGCACAGTGGAAAAATTTTGAAAATTCACTGATTGAAGCCGAAAAGAAAAAGCTTTATATGGATATGGTAAAAGCTGGCCTCAATCCTACCCTAAAAGAAGGTGAATGGTTGTATCATTATGAAAATGATGCCGTGGATTTCAAATATGCAGCTGTTCCTTACACTACAATTCCCGATTCAACAGTTAATGTAACCAAAGAAGATATCAGAGCATACATTAATAAACATCAAGACAAATATCAATCTGATGAAAATCGCAGTATTGAATATGTTTTCATTAAAATGGAACCGTCTGAAAAAGATAAACAAAAAATTAAAGACGAGTTAAAAACTTTAATTAACGATAAAGAAGTTTACGACGAAAATGCTCAAGATAAGAAAAAAATAGAAAAAGGTTTTAAAAACACTGAAGACGCAGAAGCATTTGCCAATAAACACTCTGATGTTAAGCAACAAGCTCGTTGGTTCTTCAAAAACAGATTACCAAAAGAATTTGCTGATACCCTGATCAAATTAAATAAAGGTGACGTCTTCGGACCTTATGAAAACAATAAACAAATTTATTTATCAAAAATAATTGACACCAAAATGGTACAGGATT
>JALWEZ010000025.1:0-1026 GCA_027039165.1 Candidatus Moraniibacteriota bacterium | reverse complement strand
AAGCAGCACATATTCTAGTTGCCTACAAAGGAGCTACAAGAGCAAATCCTGAAGTTTCACGTGACAAAGAAGCTGCTAAAAAGAAAGCTGATAGTATCTTAAAAGTGGTTAAACGAAATCCTGCTAAATTTGCTGATTACGCCAAAGAATTATCAGATGGACCTACCAAAACTAAAGGTGGAGACTTAGGTTGGTTTACTTACGGACAAATGGTTCCTAAATTCAATGATTTTGTTTTCAACGGCAAAAAAGGGCAAATTGGTTTGGTTGAAACACCTTTTGGATTCCACATTATTAAAATCAATGAATTAACTGCACCGGAAAAAACCGTTAAGATGGTTTCAATTGTCAGAAATATTGAACCTAGTACGGAAACTGAAAATGAAATTTTCGCCAAAGCTGCACAGTTTGCTAGTGAAGCATTAGAAACGAAAGATTTTAAAGCATTAGCTAAAGAAAAAGGTTACGAAGCAAAACCGGTCAAAAAAATAGGTAGATATGAAGACAGAATACCCGGTATAGGACAAAACAGAAATGTTATCAGTTGGTTATACAAAGATGAACGTAAAGTAGGTGATGTGGCTAAATTTGATACTGAAAAAGGACATATTATTGTTTATGTAACTGAAATCAAAGAAAAAGGTCTGATGACACCGGAAGAAGCTTCTGTCTTGGTAAAACCTATTTTAATTAAAGAAAAGAAAGCTGAGATGATTAAAGCTAAATTTACCGGCAATACTTTTGAAGAAATGGCAAAAAATGCAAATGCAAAGACAGGTGTTGCAACAGGTGTAAGAATGAAAAACCCTTACATCCCCGGATTTGGAAAAGAACCTGTTGTCGTTGCTAAAGCTTTTTCGCTTAAACCCGGTGAATTTTCACAACCTATTGCCGGTACAAAAGCTGTGTATGTTGTCAAAACCATTAAAATTGACAAAGCTGCAGACATTAAAAACTATATGCCTTACGTAGAAAAATTGAAAAAAGAACGAGCTAAAGGTTTTGAAAATGATATTACAAAAGCTC
>JALWEZ010000024.1 GCA_027039165.1 Candidatus Moraniibacteriota bacterium | reverse complement strand
TGCACTGGTTTCATGTGTTGAGTATAAAAACAAAAATGATAAATTTCAAAAAGTGGGTAAAAATCATATGAAATTAGTACGTTTTGAATTAAAACAAGATTTAAAAACTGTAAAATTAGATAGATTATCTCATGAAATAATAGATGAAAAAAGTATTGATAAAGAAAAATTAGAAAAAGCTAGAAACTTATTAGTAAAAAAACTTGATAAAAAACTTGAAAATGTAAGCCTTGAAAAAATGAATAATATCTGGACTGTAAACAAAGGAGATGATGGAAAAATCAAACTAAAAATTATTCAAAGTAGTTACGTTGATAATAAGCTTGATGTACAAGATTCTAGAAAATATCAACATGGTATAAACTTTTTAAAACTCAGTGATAATTTTTATGAGCTAATTTGGTCTAGTAAAGGAAATGCAGTGTTTCCAAATAATTCAAAAAGTTTAAATTCTTATAATATTTATTATTCTTTTATTGATTCTATTAAACCTCAAATTGTGCCAAAACAATTACTCAAAACTTCACTAGGACAAGGATTTGTAAGTAGTGCTGTAAACAGTAAATCAGATATTTTTGTATTAGCTCAATCAGAAAATAGAGATAGAAAAGAAAAGTTTGAAATAGGAAAGTTGTATGGTGATAATATGATTAATTTAAGTGAAGAAGATGTAATACTTAAAAAAGGACATGGAGCTCATGTTAGTTCTTTGAAGGATAAATTTTTGGTTGCATATTCTAATGGTTGGATAGAGGGTCGTGGATTAAATAATGAAGGAATTGGCAATAATGTAGCACTCAATATTTATGATAAAAAAGCTAACTTAATAGATAATGTGAATATAGTTGCTGGAGAAGAAACCAGGGATTGGTGGCCTATTGTGACAAGTTCTAAGGAAAACGCTTTGATTTTGTGGCAGAGATTTTTGCCAAATAAAAACTTTGCAAAGCTTATGTTTACAATATATGATCCAGAAAAAAAGGTTTTTGATAAGAAAATAACTATCCTAAAGGATGATGTGATGTACTATAGCTATAGCGTAACTTTCTTAAAAGATTTAGATAGATTTTTGGTGTTAGGAAATTCTTCGGAAAATAAAGGCTTTGCTCTACTTTTAGATAAAAAAGGAAATGTACTTGCTCAAGATTATGCATTAACTCCAGTTGTAAGGGAAGTGTACCCTGCTGTCAAATCTTTAAATAAGAATGAAGTTAAAGTTGTTTATCCTGCAAATAATGATAAAATAGCAACATTGAGCATAACATCTAAAAATATATCCTCAGAGGGAGTAGTTTCTGTGGGTTATGATTGGGATATTTCGGGAACTAGTGGTATATTTTTGGATAATAATGATTTGTATTTCGTTTCACTTTCAGCAGACGGACTCAAGCAGATGCAACTTAGAATTTATGAAAAAAAATAATTGTATAGAAATATGGATGTAAAAATAGAAAAAAGTTGGAAATTTAGACTAAAAGAGTATTTTGATAGCAAGAAATTTGAAAATCTTGCTAATTTTGTGAAAAATGAATACAGAAATAATATAATTTTTCCAGAACCTAAAGATTTGTTTAATGCATTTAATAAGGTTCCTTTTGAAAAAGTAAGTGTGGTAATTATAGGACAAGATCCATATCACGGCATAGGTCAAGCTCACGGACTTTGTTTTTCTGTAAAAACTGGAGTACCTCTTCCACCGTCTCTCAAAAATATATATAAAGAAATAGAAAGTGATTTAGGTATAAAAAAGAATTTTACAGATGGGAATTTAGAAAATTGGGCAAATCAAGGAGTTTTTCTTTTGAATTCAGTTCTTAC
>JALWEZ010000023.1 GCA_027039165.1 Candidatus Moraniibacteriota bacterium | reverse complement strand
TAGTATAACACAAAATATCCTATTTGAGGATAAGTTATTTAAAAATGGTATAAAATTTGCATTTTGATTTTGTGTTTGATATAATATCAATATATTTTGATATAGTAAATGTTGATATTATGAAGTGTTTTTGTAATACTAATGAAGCTTCAGAGCAACTGTGTGAAACTGTTTTATTTTTAAAAGCAGTATCAGATGAAAATCGTCTCAAAATCATCTGTTTTTTAAAAGAAAACGAAAAATGTGTTTGTGAAATTGTGGAGTTTTTGCAATTACCTCAGAATCTTGTTTCACATCACTTAAAAATTTTGAGAGAGCAAGGTATATTGAACACTAGAAAGGAAGGTTTGAAAGTATTTTATTCAATAAATAATCAAAATATAGTTAGTATTGTAAATTTTTTTAATTTTTTAACCACAAAATCATGAAAAAAATAGATATAAAAGTATTAGGATCTGGTTGTCCAAGTTGCAAAACTCTTTATGAAAAAGTCTTAGAAGTAGCTAAAAACATCGATTCAAGTTTAGAAGTTGAATATATTACAGATATTACCAAAATTGTAGAATTGGGTGTAATGAGTAGTCCAGTTTTTGTAATTGATGATGAGGTGATTACTGCAGGACAAATTCCAAGCGAAGATGAAATAAAAGATGCAATTTTGTCAAAAATTAATAAATAAAATTATGGATAAATTCTATGATTTAGTGATCATTGGTGGCGGTCCTGCAGGTACTCCTGTTGCAATGGAGTATGCTACTTTAAATTCTAAAAAGAAAATTTTACTCATTGATAAGAAAGGACAATTAGGTGGAGAATGTCTTTTTGATGGATGTATTCCTTCAAAAATTTTGGAAGTTAGCTCAAAATACATAGAAGATGAGTTTAAATTAGAAAATCTTGGTATTTCGCACACGCCATCAAAAATTAATTGGTCGGTAGTTACCAAAAAGAAAATAGAAATCTTAAAAAAGCGTTCAAAAGCAGCAACAGATACGTTACTTTCATTTGATAATGTTGAATTATTCAAAGGAACTGCAAGATTTACTGGTAAAAATAGTATTGAAATTATTAATAGGGAATCTAGTGAAATTAAAAAAGTTACTTTTAAAAAAGCGGTGATTGCTACAGGTTCTAGAACTTTTATCCCGCCGTTTAAAGGAAATGGTGTAGAAAAAGCTCTTACAAATGATATTTTCTTTGATAATATGAAATTGCCAAAAACTCTTACTATAATCGGTGCAGGTCCAATGGGTATTGAACTATCTCAAATTTTGGCGAACTACGGGGTACAGATAAATCTTGTAAACAATCTTCCGGATATATTGTCAATGATAGATAAAAAATATTCAAAAATAATTTTGGATAAGATTAGAACTAATAAAAATATTGAATTATTTTTTGATGTTAATGTAGAAACTATTGATTATGAGGACAAAAAAGGATTTAGCGTTTTTTATAAAGAGAATAAATCCAAAAATAAACAGGTTATAAAATCAGAACAGGTATTAATTGCTACAGGTAGGACACCAAATTTAGAAGAATTGAATCTAGATAAAGCTGATATTGTTTTTAATAAAAAAGGTATAAAAACAGATGATTATTTACAAACAAGTAATGAAGATGTTTATGCAGTAGGTGATATTGTTTTAGGATATCCAAAGTTTGCACATACTGCGAGTTATGGTGCACATATTATAACTCAAAATTTATTTGTTGGTAGAAATAAATTTAAAACGGATTTCAGTAAGATATCATGGGTTATTTTTTCAAACCCAAATTTTGCCTTTGCTGGATTATCAGAAAAAGATGCGAATAAACAGGGTATAGATATAATTATAGGAGAATATAATTATGCAATCGATGCTAAAGCACAAATTGAAAATGAGGACTTGGGATATTTAAAATTTATTGTGAACAAAAAAACATTAGAAATTATCGGTGTACAAATTTTGAATGAAAGTGCAAATCATATAGCTGGTGAAGCTGCACTTATAGTAGCGAATAAACTTACTCTAGTTGATTTGATTAATTCAATACATCCACATCCGACATTGAGTGAGTCTTTTGTATTTTTAGCAAAACAAATGATGGGTAATGTCATGAAAGAACGCATGAAAAATCCATTATTCAAAGTAGCGTTATTTATTAAAAAGTGGATTTAATTTATATATATGTTAGGAAATGTTTTATTAGTTAGCTTAATTGTTGGTTTTGTGACTGCTGGTTTAAAGATTCGTTTTGATAGATTTTTTACAATTTTACTACTTTTGTTTATTTTTGATCTTAGCATTAAAAATTCAATAGATATATTTCTATGGGTTATTATGTTGGGTGCTTTAACAATTATCATTCAAAACAGTAAAAAAATTGTTAAATTACCAAAAATAATGAAAAAGAAATTGTTTGTGATGATTCCAATTTTTACTTTAATTGCTTCTTATTTAGGTACATTATTATTTGAAAAGGTTACTAATGTTACACTTATTGTGAGTTTAGGTGTTTTGGCGATTCTTTATGGTTTACGACTTATATTTATTCACTTTCAAAAACATGAATTAATATTTGAAGGCGGTCATCCAATTATAACAAAAGTTTGTGGATTACTTGGACCTTGGATTAGTGGATTTTTTATTGGTTTCGTAGGTACATCACTTAAACCTCTTAAGATTCCTTTTGCTATAAAAATTGGTAAGATGAATGTTAAGCAAGTATATTTAGGAAATGTAATCGTAGCATTTTTTGCTTCAGTGTTTACTATATTTTGGCACTATATTCTTAATAAAAATTTGGTTTTAAATAATTGGTATCAAGACATTGGATTAGGAATTGTTTTATGGTTTGGTATTCATTTTGTGTATGAAATAACTGATAAATTTTTTCCACAAAAATGGCAAAAACCTTTTCAAATTTTAATCGGTATTGTTTTGTTATTAGTGTCAATAAAAGTATTTTCATTAGTTTAAAAATTTAAAAATATGTCACACGAGCACACACACGAAGCACCAAAAACACTTTCTGCATTAATTGTGGCAATAATTATCAATTTAGGTATCGTTATTTTTGAAATTGTTTTTGGAATATTATCTCATAGTTTGTCACTTATATCAGACGCAGTGCACAATTTAACAGATATTTCTTCAATGGTATTGGGTTATTTCGCAGAAAAAATTTCACTACGTCCAGCAAACAATACAAAAACTTATGGTTATAAAAAAGTAGAATTTCTTGCTGCATTTACAAACGCTCTTATTTTGTTAATAGCAACAATGTATATTCTTTATGAGGGTATTACACGTGTTTTAAATCCAGAACAAGTTTTGGGTTGGCAAATGTTTGTTGTGGGAGTTGTAGCTCTTGTGGGTAATAGTGTATCAACTTGGATTTTGAGTAAAAATTCCAAAACAAACACAAACATGAAAGCTGTTTGGTTACATTCTTTACAAGACGCACTACTTTCATTTGGAGTTATTGTTGGAGCTGTAATAATTTATATTACACAGTGGAATATTGTTGATCCAATTATTTCTATAATAATTTCAATTGTTTTGCTCAAAAGTATTTACTCACTTTTGCAAGAAACTTTTGATGCGTTAGTTGATTCTGTTCCAAAAAATATAAATTTTGAGGAAATAAAGAGTAGTATGAGTAAGATAGATGGCGTTAAATACGTGAGTGATTTGCATATTTGGCTTATTTCATCGCATAATCCAATGCTTTCAGTACATTTACAGATTGAGGATAAAGAAAGTCTTGAGAAAGTTTTCGCTAAAGCAAAAAAAATGTTATATGAAAAATACAATGTAAAGCATGCAACAATTCAAATTATGCCTTTTGCTTCAGAAACAAAAACAGGATGTGCTCATTGTAATTAGTAATAAATAAATATTATGGACATTTTTTATCCTTTTGAATGGTTAGCTGATTATTTTACTTTTGATATTTTTTCTTTAGAAGCGGGTTCTCGTTGGGCTAGCTCAGTGCATTTTTTTATTTACGATTCTCTCAAAATTATTACTTTGATTATAATAATAACTCATTTTATGAGTTTACTTAGATACTATCTCCCAATTGAGAAACTACGTGATTTTTTGACAAGACATAAATTTTATGGATTAGATTATTTCTTAGCTACAATTTTTGGGGCAATCACTCCTTTTTGTTCTTGTTCTTCAATTCCTCTTTTTATAGGTTTTATTGAAGCAGGAATTCCACTTGGGATTACTTTTGCTTTTCTTATAACATCACCGCTTATAAATGAAGTAGCTCTAGCTTTGTTTGTGGGAATGTTTGGATTAAAGATAACTATTATTTATGTAATTTCGGGAATTATAATAGGAATGGTTGGTGGATTTGTAATTGGTAAATTGCATTTAGAAAAATATGTAGAAGATTTTGTTTGGAAGGTTAAAAGTAAAAAATATGAAGCAAAAAACAAAAAAGTTGCTTTTAGCAAAGTTCTAAAAACAATTTCTAAAGAAGCTTTTGATATCACAAAAAAAATTGTTCTTTATGTATTATTTGGCGTTGGTGTAGGAGCATTTATTCACGGTTTTGTGCCACAAGGTTTTTTTGGAAAATACTTACAAAAAGCAGGGTGGTGGGGCGTTCCTCTTGCGGTAATACTTGCAGTTCCGCTTTACTCCAATGCTTCTGGAGTGATTCCTATTGTGCAATCACTTGTAGAAAAGGGTGTGCCAATAGGAACAGCTTTAGCTCTTATGATGGCAATTGTGGGTATTTCACTACCAGAAGCACTAATTTTAAAAAAGGTTATTAAATGGCAACTCCTTGTTATTTTCTTTACAATTGTAGCTATGGGTATTATTTTAATCGGATATTTACTCAATGCTATAATGTAAACTCACTTTAGATTTTTTTGTTGTTCATAAAGTCCTACAAGTTCAGCTTTTTGTATAATATGTCCTTCCATAGCTTTTTCTATTTCTTTTTTTGTAACACCTTCTTTTAGATTTAATTTTGTATCCAATGCATATAATTTAAAAAAATATCTATGAATTGTATCTGGCGGACAAGGTCCATGGTAATCCAAATTTCCACTGGTTCCTATTCCTGGAATGCCAATTTGAGTATCGTAGTTTTCTGGTATGTGTTTGGTCTGTGGGGAGATGTTAAATAGTATCCAGTGATCCCACATCCTTTCTTTTCTTATGTGCGCTGGTACATCCGGATCATCCATTATTAGGGTCAAAGATTTTGCACTTGGGGGTGTATCCAATATTTCAATCGGGGGATTTATATTTTGACCGTTGCAGGTATATTTGCTAGGTATAAATTCTCCATGAGAAAAAGCACTTGATACAATTTTCATAAGTCTTTGTAAATAAATCATTACAATACAAATATAACATGTATATTTGGTTATTTCAATAAACTTGTCCTTGAATAATCTGCTCTGATACAATTCTTATCCAGAAATAACTCTGTTGTAAAACCTCTTTGAGGATTATATAAATTGTTAGTTATCAATGATAATGTCATAGTAGGTGTTCAATAGAAATGTCATACCTGTTAGTATATAAGGTTAATAAATTAATCATGTGTACTATGGAGAATAAGCAAATAACTATGACAATTATGG
>JALWEZ010000022.1 GCA_027039165.1 Candidatus Moraniibacteriota bacterium | reverse complement strand
ACTAAATCTGTATGTCAAAAGAAAATAAGAAAAAAACTTGTCCTCTTAACTCGAATTTTGCTTTTGCAGTTGTTGCACTACTTACCGCTGGGCTTTTGCTCTACACAACGGTTGAGGTTTTTAACTGTAAGCAAGATATAGCGCAGATTAACGAGAGAATTCAAAATTCACCAAAGTTCGTGAGTACTCACGATGAGCAGAAAATTGAGAAGCAGGGAAAAGATGAAGATAATGAGATAAATAAGAATAATTCAAAGGAAGTTGATCAAAAAGATGTGGACGGTAGCGTTGAAAATGTAAATAATTTTAAAGAAATTATTTATAATAAAGATGGTTCAATTTATACTTCAGATTGGAAAGAATATGTTAGTAAAGAAATTAACATTAAATTTAGATATCCTGCTTATTGGGGTGAAATAATAGTAAACAAAGAGGAATGTTGTAATGATGAGAAGGATGACAGTAATAAATTTCAAAATCCTTGTTACCATATTTCACTAGGAACCGAAAAAGTTGGCTTATTTTTAGCAACAGAAACTTTAAATAGGAAAGACTATGTATGTGGTAGGGGAATGTATTGGGGAGACACTGTATTTTTAATAAAAAGTGAAAAAGATGTTAAGAATTTTTGTATAACTGAGGCTGAATATAAAACAATAAATAAATGTCAAGTTTACAAAACAAAAAATGGATTAGTTGTTGCAAAAAATAAAGAAGCTTTATCTTTTGCAAATAATAAATATACGTTTAGTTATTATATCTACATTCCTAGTAAAATTCACACAGGAATTAAACTTTCAACTGAGAGATTGTCATATAGTGATAAAATAAACGAACAAATAATTGAAAAAATTATAGAAAGTTTAAAATTTTAGTTTAATTTATTTATATTTATAAGGATTTGCAGACTTTGTTATTGTATAAAATTTGGAGTGTTGCAAATTATACCCCTATAGGGTATAATAAATATGTATCATTAATGATAATAGAATGAATAATTTTAGCGCTAAAAAATGTAATTCATGTGAGGTTTCTAAAAAAAGAGAAATTGTACTACCAGGTCAAGTAATAGATAACAAAAAATATATAACTCGACTTAAAAAAATTGAGGGACAAATAAGAGGTTTGCAAAAGATGCTTGAGGAAAATAGATATTGTATTGATATAATTACTCAAACAAATGCAGCTTGTAGTGCATTACGTTCTTTTGAAGATATTGTTTTAAAAGAACATCTAGAAACATGTGTACTTTATCAAATGAAAAATGGTAAAGAAAAACAGGCAATTGAAGAGATTCTAAAAATTTATAAATTAAAAAAATAATTTTTTGGAATAAAATAAATAATTAATTTTTTGCTATGAAAAATTGTAAAAGGAGTAAATGTAATTGTAAGTGTGAAAAAAAATGTGCTGATTGTAAATGTGATTGTGATTGCGGTTCTAAATGTAGTAAGTGTGAATGTAAATAATAAATTTTTATTATGAAAAAATGTGATAATTCAAATTGTAAAGGCAAGGAATATATAATTCCAGGAGCAATACTTCTTGCAGGGATTTTTATTGCTTATGCAATACTTAATTCAAATAAATATAATAATACAAAGGTATCTACAGATAATACACAAGAAGTTGGGGAAGTTAAAGAAATTAAACAAAAAGACAAAGAAGATAAAACTCAAAAAGTAGCAAAAGTTACTGACAAAGATTATTACAGGGGATCAAAGGATGCAAATGTTATTATTGTAGAATATACAGATTTAGAATGTCCTTTTTGTAAGCGATTTCACAATACAATGGAGAAAGTTTTAGCTAATCAACAAGATGTTAAATTAGTTTTTAGGCATTTTCCACTTGACAGTTTACATCCAAAAAACGCAAGAAAAGCAGCTGAAGCAGCTGAATGTGTAGGGAAGTTAGGAGGAAATAATTCTTTTTGGAAGTTTGTAGATGAATATTTTAACACCACAAAAACTAATGATAGATGGAATATTGATGATGAGTTATCTAGGCTTATAAAAGTTTCTGGAGTAGATAAAACTGAATTTGATAAGTGTTATGGTAAGCATGAATTTAAAGAAAAAGTTCAAAAAAATGTAGATAATGCAATAGAAACAGGAGGAAGAGGAACTCCATGGAGTATTATAGTAACAAAAAAAGGAAAAACTATACCGATTAATGGTGCTTTTAGTCAAGAAAAAGTTGAACAATTAATAGAATATGCACGTAATAATTAATTAAGCACAAATAAAACCTACTTTACATCAATAATGAGTAGGTTTTTGTGTGTGAAAAAATCATATTTGATGGGTAGTAAATTTATAGCATGATACAATTACACCAAGTTGGTTTAAAAAAAGGATATAATAATACTTAAAAAAAATTATGCAAAATAAATATACATATTCATTTAAAGAAGGAAATAAAGATATGGTTGAAATTTTGGGAGGAAAGGGAGCAAATCTCTCAGAAATGGTTTCACTTGGAATTCCTGTGCCAAGTGGTTTTGTGATTACTACTGAGTCTTGTGCACTTTATTACAAAAACAATAAATCACTACCGTCTAATATAAAAAAACAAATTGATAAAGAATTGAGTTTACTTGAAAAAAAGATAAAAAAGAAATTGGGAGACAAAAATGATCCACTTTTGGTTTCTGTACGGTCTGGAGCTTCAGTTTCTATGCCTGGTATGATGGATACAATCCTAAATTTGGGTTTAAATGATATTTCAGTGAAAGCGCTGGTAAAAAAAACTTCTAATAGGAGATTTGTACTGGATTCTTATAGAAGATTTATACAAATGTATGCAAATGTGGTTGAGGGCATAGAAAGCAAAAATTTTGAAAAGATACTGGATGAAATTAAAAAAACTAAAGAGTTAATTTCTGATACAGAGTTTTCTCAGGATGATTTAGAAGTAATTATAGAAAAATTCAAAAAAGTTTATAAGAAGTATACCAAAAAAACTTTTCCTCAATCTCCAAAAGATCAACTTTACAGAGCAATTGAGGCGGTTTTTGAAAGTTGGAATAATGACAGAGCAATAAGTTACAGAAAAATGCACGGGATAGATAATTTACTTGGTACAGCTGTGACTGTGCAAGAAATGGTTTTTGGTAATATGGGAGAGGATTGTGCAACTGGAGTGTGTTTTTCTAGAAATCCATCAACTGGAGAAAATGAGTTTTATGGTGAGTATCTAGTAAATGCTCAAGGTGAGGATGTGGTTGCTGGAGTGCGTACGCCAATAGAGATAAAAATGCTAAAAACACAAAATCCAAAAATTTATAAGCAATTAGTAGAAATAAAAGACAAGCTAGAAACTCATTATAAAGATATTCAAGACATGGAGTTTACCATAGAAAAAAATAAGTTATATTTTTTACAAACTAGAAATGGTAAAACAACAGCAAAAGCTAGGATAAAAATTGTAGTTGATTTGGTGGATGAGGGAATTTTAACAAAACAAGAAGCACTTTTGAAAATTGACCCAAATTCATTAAATCAATTATTACATAAACAATTCAAACAAAAAGATTTAGAAAAAAATAAACCAATTGCAATAGGTTTAGCTGCTTCTCCTGGTGCATCTGTAGGAGAGATTGTTTTTAGTGCAAAAGACGCTTGTGAAAAAAAAGATTTAGGGAGAAATGTGATTTTGGTAAGAAAAGAAACTAGTCCAGAGGATATAGAAGGCATTAATTCAGCCGTTGGAATTCTTACTTCCACTGGAGGTATGACTTCTCATGCTGCTGTAGTTGCTCGTGGGATGGGAAAGTGTTGTGTTTGTGGATGCACAAAATTAAATGTAGACGAAGAAAAAAAGATTATTTATGTGGGTGAGGAAAAGTTTTTTGAAGGGGATGTTATAAGTGTAGATGGCTCTACTGGCAAAGTTTACAAGGGTGAGATTGCTGTGGAAGAAGTTCAGTTTTCAAAAGATTTTTTGACTATTATGAAGTGGTCTGATGAATTTCGCAAAATGAGAGTTAGGACAAATGCAGATACAAAAAATGACGCAAAAAAAGCTCTAGAATTAGGAGCAGAGGGAATTGGGCTTTGTCGTACAGAACACATGTTTTTTGAGCAGAAAAGATTGAAACTTATAAGAGAATTAATTCTTGCAGATAATTCAAAAGAAAGACAAGTAGTTATAGAAAAATTACTTCCACTTCAAACAAAGGATTTTCTAGATTTGTTTGATGTTATGAAGGGATTGTCTGTAAATGTACGTTTGTTGGATCCACCGCTTCATGAGTTTTTGCCAACTGAAGACAATGAAATCAAAAAACTTGCAAAACAATTGAATGTCACACAAAATAAATTAAAACAGAAAATACTTAATTTAAGTGAAGTAAATCCAATGCTTGGTCACAGAGGTTGTAGATTAGGAATTACTTATCCAGAAATTACTAAAATGCAAGTTAGAGCAATGCTAAAAGCTCTCAAAGAAAAAAAATGTAATTTAGAAATAATGGTACCACTTGTGGGGAGTGTAGAAGAGTTTAAAAACCAAAAAGAAATAATTTTAGAGATTGCTAGAGAACAAAAGATTAATAATTTGAAAATTGGTGTAATGATAGAAGTGCCTAGAGCTGGTATAAAAGCAGATGAAATTGCACTAGAAGCTGAGTTTTTTAGTTTTGGTACAAATGATCTAACTCAGATGACTCTTGGCTTTAGCAGAGATGATATTGGTAAATTTATCCAAGAGTATTTAGATAAAGGAATTTATAAAGCAGATCCTTTTGTAAGCCTTGATCAGACTGGAGTAGGTGAACTTATAAAAATTGCTGTAGATAAAGCCAAAAAAGTGAAGCAAAATATAAAACTTGGAATTTGTGGAGAGCACGGTGGAGATCCGTCTTCTATAGAATTTTTTCATAACACAGGACTTGATTATGTAAGTTGTTCTCCTTTTCGCGTGCCAATTGCTAGACTAGTTTGTGCACAAGCGACTATAAAACAAAATTTGCAACTCGCTTAAAGTTCATGTATAATATAAATAATAAAGAGTTTTAAGCATTTCTGGGTAAGATTTACTTGAGACTTGTGGACTTTTACAACTTACACAAAGGTATAAATTTTTATGGGCCTATATTAGGTAAATATAAATTAGAAGACAAAAAATACAAAACCTCAGTGTCAATTTTTGAGGTTTGCCTTATTTAAGCCAAAAAGTCGTTATGAGCATATCTCATAATTTGCATCTTTTTGGTTTAATAAAGGGTTTGTGGAGTCTAATAGTCCTATTAAATTTCTACTTTTGTAGATTAAAACACCATAGCTCTCTAATTTTTCTTGTCTAATAGTCCTATTAAATTTCTACTTTTGTAGATCAGACGGTTTCATTTCATCGAATTTACAGTCTAATAGTCCTATTAAATTTCTACTTTTGTAGATAAAAAGTAACTAAATGAGCAGTAGCTTTGTCTAATAGTCCTATTAAATTTCCAACAAACAATTACGAATTAACAATGTGCAATTACGAATAGGTTTATATTCTTCATTTTTAATTCTTAATTGATTTTTGATTAAAGTCCTATTAAATTTCCAACAAACAATTACGAATTAACAATGTGTAATTACGAATTAGATAATTATAAATAGG
>JALWEZ010000021.1 GCA_027039165.1 Candidatus Moraniibacteriota bacterium | reverse complement strand
AAATAAAAACAGATCCAGAAATGTTTAAAGTTGTTTACGACGCAGGCTTAGGAGCAAAAAATCCCCAGGGCTTTGGGATGATAGAGGTTGTGCCAGATATTTAAAATAAAAGGAGTTAATAGTAGTAAGTAAAAAAGGAGCATCTTTAAATGCAGACAATAGAAAAAATAGCTTTAGCAGGACTTTTACATGATATAGGAAAATTTTATCAAAGGGCACAAAACCCAAATTGTAATTATCCCCCTACAAATTTTAAACATAAACACGCTTGTTTATCTTATCAATGGATTTTAGAGAATAAAGATATACTAAAAGAGGTTTTAAATACAGACATAGAAGAACTTGCAAATTTAGCATCAAGGCATCATAATCCTTCAAACCAACTCGAGAAAATAATGCAATTGGCAGATTGGTTTTCTTCAGCTGAAAGAGAAAAGATCTTGGAAGATGAAATAAATTATTTACACTCTGTTTTTGAAAGGGTTTCTTTTGAAGAAGAAACAGATATAGGGAGTAGAAACTTTGCGTATTATAAATTAAGACCTCTTTCTTTAGATGAAGAAGACATTTTTCCAAAAATTTATGAAGGAATATTTGAAGGCAATCAGATAAAGTTTTTTAAAGATAAAACAAAAAAAGATATAGAAAAAGAACTAGGGAGCTATAAAAAGCTGTTTGATGATTTTCAAACAGATTTAAAAAAATTAGAAAATTTTAGAGATAAACAGGCTTTCATTTTCTTATATTATCTATTTCAAAAATACCTTTGGTGTGTTCCAGCCTCAACTTACGATATTGAGAAAAAAAGCCGCCATTATCCTGATATATCTCTATTCGACCATTCAAGAGTTTTGTCTGCTATTGCATCAAGTATTTATGATTATGTTCAAAAAACTGGATTTTCTTTAGAAGGAAAAACTAAAGAGGTTTTTGAGAGACTAGAAAAGGAAAATTTTCTGCTCCTTATAGAAGGGGATATAACAGGTATCCAAAAATTTATCTATAATATTGGTAAAACACAAGGTATTGAAGATTTTTCTATATCAAAAGCTTTAAGAGGAAGGTCTTTTCTTGTTTCTTTGATTCCAGAGATACTTTCAAGATACATATTAAAAGAACTTGAATACACAATAATCAATCTGCTCTACAGTGGAGGAGGAAAATTTCAACTTTTAGTTGCAAATACAAAGGAAAATATTGAAAAAATCAACAAAATTGAGAACAAACTAAATGAGTTTTTCTTTAATAAATATGGTTTTGAATTAGGTATTGTTCTATCTTACATCTCTTTTTCTGGAGAATATTTAACAGAAAAAAATGGTAAAAGTTATTCAGATATAATTGAAAAGAATCAAATAAAACTAGATGAAAAGAAAAAAAGAAAATCTCCAAATCTTTTGACAAAAAAGCTAGAAGATGAAAAAACAATAGAAAAACTATGTCTTTCCTGCAAGATAATGCCTGTAAAAGAAAATGATTTATGTATTTTGTGTCGAAAATCCTCAGAAATAGGGGGAGTTCTTCCTAAAATTGAATATCTTATTTTTGATTTTGAAAATAGGAATATTTCTTTTTCTCATAAGAATACTTTTAGTTTAGGCAAATTTGGGAAAGTTTATTTGGTTTCTCATGATGAAGTTGATAAATTTAAAAGTTTTGAGGAAATACTTAAATTAAACGATACAGAGTTTGATAAAAATAATGGTTTTAAATTTATAGGCAATACAGTTCCTTTAATAGATGAAAGGAATCAAGAATTTTTCAAAAGTTTAGAAGATGATGAAGAAAAAAAGTCTAAAATAAAACCAAATCAAGTTGTCGAATTTAAATATTTAGCTCAGTTGGCAGAAGGAGACAAAAAACTTGGAATTTTCAGAGCAGATGTTGACAATTTAGGTCTTATTTTTAGCGATGGGCTTAAAAGGAAAGACAGTAAAGAATCTAATAGATACACCATTTCAAGATTAGCAACGCTTAGTAGAATGTTGGATCTGTTTTTTACTGGATATATAAATAAACTTGCAGAAGAAGTATCTTCTAATTCCAACGAGGAAAAATTAGCTAGTATTAACTCTTTAATTTACATAGTTTATTCTGGAGGAGATGATTTATTTATCATAGCACCATACAATATAGCTATTGAATTCGCTCAAAAACTAAGAGAAAGCTTTTATGAATTCACCTGTAAAAACTTAAATTTCGGAATTTCTGGAGGAATATTTATTTCTTCTTCAACATTACCTATACATTTATCTGCAAAGTATTCTGAAAGTTTAGAAAGTAGAGCTAAAAAAGCTTACTATACTGAAAATGATAACTTTCTTATAAAAGATAGTATTTCTATTTTTAATAAAACATATAGATGGAAAGAACTTGAAGGGAAAAACTCTCTTGAAAATATCCTTATGAAGGAGATAAAGGACCTTCCTCAGAAAGAAATTCCAGAATTTTTAACAAATATAGGTCTTTCAGAGAAGAGAGATTTAATTTATTTTGATAAAATTCTCAAAGTAGTCGATGAAATCGTAAAATCCTATAAAGAAAACTCTATAAGTAAAGGTTTTTTATACAAATTACTGGAACTTTATAATGCTTATGTAATAGAAGGAAGAATAACCCCTTCTATCTATCCAAAAATTTACTATCAGATAGGCAGAAATATTAAAGATAAAAATACCCGGGAGTTTCTTGAAAATCTATTGATAAAAGATGAATATGAAGGGATTAACAGTAGAAATATCATCAAAAATTTAGATGTAATTATTTCATTTGTGTTAATGAAAATAAGAGGAGGAGAATAATATGACTATTCAAGATGTTTACAAAAAAATCGAAGAAATAAAAAAAGAAAAAAATTGGGATAACGTTGATTTTTTATATGCAGTAAATGAACTTTTAAAGCAAGAATTAAAACATAAAAAGTTATCAGAAAAAAATATAGAATCATTTATAGAACCTAATGGAATTGCTGACAAAATTGCCCATAAAACTAAGATTAAAAGAAGTCAATTAAGGAAATTTTTTAATGAAATAAAACAGTTAAAAAATCAAATTTCAAAACTAAGACCTGAAGAACCTATTACAAGCGAATTAAGATTAAAAATTGTATCTCTTATGCCTAAGCTTGCTTATGCTTCTGGAAGAAAAACAATAGATAAAAATTTTTATTTTTTTATGAAGAATTTATTGGAAAATGTAAAAGAGGGAACACGAAAAGAATTTGAAGTCTTCGAACAAATATTTGAAGCAATAATTGCATACCATACATACCATCATCCGAAGGAGGATTAAAAATGGCTAATAATCAAACAAACTTTGATAAACCACTAAAAGGAATTTTAAAATTAAAATATAAAATTAAAGTTAAAACAGGACTTCACATAGGTGGTTCAAAGGAAAGCATAGAAATTGGAGGAATAGATAACATAGTTATAAAAACACCAATATATAAATATGAAATAAACAATGAAGAAAAAGAAGCTCGTAATGTTCCTTATATACCAGGTTCTTCTTTAAAAGGTAAATTAAGAGCATTACTTGAATGGGTAGAAAAACCTTCTGGTGAAAATATGCCAATCGCAATTGCTAAAAGTGGAGAACCTTGTGATTGTGGAGGATGTAGAGTATGTAAACTATTTGGAGCACATAAAGCAAAAAATCCAAAACAACCAATTAGATTAAGGATAGACGATTTTTACCCTACACCAGAAACTATTCAACTGTGGGAAGATGTTTTAGAAGGTGTATATACAGAGCTAAAAAGTGAAAACACAATAAACAGGATTAAAGGGACAGCATCAAATCCACGACATACAGAAAGAGTTATTCCTGATTCAGAATTTGAAGGAACAATCACAATAAGAATTTTTGAAGATGATAGCTTTGAAGATACTATAGGAGTATTAAAAAGCGGACTAGAAATGCTTGAGGATGATTACCTTGGGGGAAGTGGTTCAAGAGGTTATGGAAGAGTTAAATTTGAAAACATAGAAACCATCTGGAAACCTGTAGAAAACTACCAATCTGAAGAAATTAATTCAGAAGAAGAAATTAAAACAATAGTCTTTGGGTAAAGATTATGATAGCGGGCTATAAGATAAAATACTTGTCTCCTCATACTTCAATAAAAAGTTATACACTTTTTGGAGCATTTTGTTGGGGATATAGGTTTTTAAAAGGGAAATCTTCTTTGGAAACTTTTTTAAATGAATTTGAAAAAAATCCAAAATTTTTAATTTCCTCTCCATTTCCATTGTCTCAAGAAAGATTGCTTTTTCCAAAACCTGTTCTCCCTTTAAAAGATGAAGAAAATTTATCCATTGTAGAAAAACTAAAGAGAAAACCTTATAAAAAGGCAAAATATATTACTCAATCCGTCTTTGAAGATTTCCTAAATGGAAAAATAAAAAAACAAAATGATTTTATGAAAAACTATAAAGTTAAAGACGGTATTATCCATCAACTTAATGAATCTATTGAAAAAATTTTGAAAAAAGAGATAATTATTACTCATAATGAAATAAACAGGCTAAATAATACTTCAAAAAATCTTTATTTTGAGTCAGGGATTTTATCAAATGAAGAGTATTTTTTAGTTAAATTTTTAGATGAAGATTTTAAAGAAGATTTTGATACAGTTTTAAAATTTATAGAAGATATAGGACTGGGTAGAAATAAGAATATTGGCTGGGGAAGAGTAAAGATAATACCTCTAGAAAAGGATTTTTCTTTCTTAAATACGAGAAAGAACGATACTTTTATCACTCTTTCCCCTATGATCCCATCTGAAAATTGTCTATTAAACGAAAGTTTTTACACTTTCTCAACTTATAAATCTTTTACTGAAGGTTCTTTTTCAGAAGGGAAAGTAAAAAATAAGGTTGTTTATCTTGAAGAAGGTTCTTTAATTAAAGTTAAGGACAGTAATAGCTTTACTGGTGCAATTAGTAAAACTAACAATGTTTTCCAATATGGATTAGAATTTCCCATTCACTTGGAGTTAAACGATGACTAAAGAAAATATCAAAATAGAAATTAAATCTCCTATCCATATAGGAACTGGGGACAAAATCACAAAACTTGACTATCTAATGGAAGGAAGAAATGTTGTTGTTTATAGTATAGATAAACTTCTATCAAATTTAGATGAGAAAACATTAGATGATTTTATTATAGATTTAGAAAAAGGAAGAAAAATTGATAAAGCCTTAGTAAGGAAATATTTAAATAAAATTGAAAAATATCGCGTAAAATCAAACGTTAAAGAATTAAATCCAAATAAAGAAATCCATGAATTTATAAAAATCATAGATGATAAACAATATAAACCCTATATTCCAGCCTCTGAACTAAAAGGGGCTATAAGAACTGCGATTTTGTATAAAATTCTAAAAGATAACTGGAATAGATATAAATATCTTATTAGTGATGAAAGAAATGGTGCAATTATTTTGAAAAATAAAGATAATGTAGCAAAAAATCTTAAAAATAAAATCTTTGGAGATATAAAAAACGATGTTATGAAATTTTTCTTAGTAGAAGATGCAAAGCCATTTGATCAATCAGACTTATCTATTGAAGAGATAAGAATAGTTAACAGTAAAAGAAAATTTATGG
>JALWEZ010000020.1 GCA_027039165.1 Candidatus Moraniibacteriota bacterium | reverse complement strand
TTTTCCATGCTCGGTTAATACTTTATATTTATCACTTCCTTCTCCTTCTAGTTTCCATTTATTATCTATTGTATTAAGAGCAAATTCTGCTTTAGATAATGAAGATTCTCTCAATACAGACTCTTCTATAAACTTATCATCTACTTCGTTTATGTTAAAATTATATTTTACTCCATCATAATCCACTACTAATAAATTTTTATTTTCAAGAATTGGAATAATATTTTTTTTATCATCTTTCAAAACTAAAACTGTTACAAAAGTGGCATTTTTAGCATGTTTTTTGTAATGCATAGTCTTACAAGAGACCAATTTTCCATATTCAAGAGAGCACAAATCTCCAAGTTTATCATCTTTAAGTGAAGTTTTTTTTGTTTCTAAATTATCAGTATTCATTTGATAAATACTAAACTCTTCATCTCCATCACCGTTTTTTGTGATGGTTTTATTATTTTTTATATCTACATTTGCACCAGCAAATAAGTGAAACAATTGTTCATAATCGTGTTCTCCTCTAGAATACAATCTGTCTATTACAACTACAGCATCTTTTTTGAGTAGAGTAATACTCCTTTGGTGATGAACTTGGGGATATAACTCATGCTCTGAAAAATGAGTTACAAAATCTTGTGTCTCAGAGAATGAATTATGTGAAGTTGATCCTTTTTGCTGATCTAATCCATCAACTACTACTGTATTATGTCCCCTTGTGCCGTGAAAATATTCTTTTAAATTATTAGTTTCGCTGTAAGTATAGAGACCTGTATCTGTTATAAGAGGCTTTCCGTTACCATAAAGATTAAAAGTGAGAGCATCTAAATCACTGTGATCTGTTCTATACGCTCCAACATCAAATATTACTTGAGTTTGATTTTTAAATTCATTATCAAATTTTTCTTTCTTTTTCCAAGCTGATCTCATTATAACTTTTCCAGCTTTTTTGTAGTACACATTTAATTTTCTAGGTTTTATGCCCTCTCTCCCTTCAGATAAAACATACAGAAATTCAGGATTTTCTTGAGCGATTTCAGCAAAAGCATTTTTATTATTAATAATCCTATCTATTGAAGCTCCCATTAAGGGAACTCTTAGATTGGGTTGCAAAATATGTGTTGCATAAGAAATCATTTTTTCTAATTTATTTTTGTAGTTTTGACTAACTCCATCATCAAATTCAACTAAATATTTTTTTATGTCCCAATATTTTTCAAGAGCATAAAAATGATAATAGGGTGAATTTTCAATTAAAACTCCGTCATCATCAACTATATTTTCTATACCAGTTTCCAATCTTTCTATAGCAATCTTTTTATAAATTTCTGAATTCTCAAAATCTGGAAAGTTAATTCCCACCAACAAAAGCGCAGCCGCCTCTGATATACCATGATTATATCCTCCTTCATAATGCTCTCCTTTCAATAAAAATTCTCCATGAGTTTCTATAGCTTTTAGTAATTTTTCATTTAGCTCTACAGACAATTTATTATTTTGTCTAAGTTCCCACCAAACATCAGTCAAAACCATAGTTCGAAAGGAAACTGCGTGATAATCATCCCAAGTATTCTTTTTTTTCATTCCAGTATCCAAAAAAGATTCTACTATTTCAGACATTTTTTTTATATATTTAGTATTTCCAGTTTTTTTGTAAGCATAAATTAAATGCCTCATTCCCCTTAAACTATAGTATTTAAATCTCCAATATCTATCTTTGTAAGGATCTTCTTCCCAAGTAAATTTTTCAATAGTTATAGGCTCAAATCTGTCAATTTTTACGATATTTTTTGTGTATTCATTTGCACTTTTCATAGATCCCTTATTCATGAAATCATAAAT
>JALWEZ010000019.1 GCA_027039165.1 Candidatus Moraniibacteriota bacterium | reverse complement strand
TCTTTATTGAAAACTAAATTTGAAGAAATTTTTGTAATATTTTTTAAATCAGGCAAAAATACTTGCCCATTTATAAACAGAGGATTTTCTAAATTCTCAAATATTTCTTCATCTCCTTCACTAAATCCTCCTAGATAAATTCTAGTTTCTGTATTTATATCCTCTGGAGTTTTTGCGCTAAGTTTTTCACTTTTTTCTATTATTTCACGCTTAAATTTTTCTAATTCTTCAAAAAAGTTTTTGTTATCTGATAAATTTACATTTCCCTCTTTTTTTACTTCATCATAAATCCTCTGAAATTCTTCAAATTTCTTATCAAATTCATCATATATTTCTTGAAATTCCTTGCAAAACTCATTCATATTTTTGTTTTTATTTTTGACAGACTCTTAATTGACTATTTAGTCAATACTTCTAATCCAGGCATATCTCCTAAAGACAAAAATGAAAGCATTGCTCCTCCACCAGTTGAAACAAATGAAATTTTATCAAAGTTACCTGTTTGGTTAAGTGCTTGCACACTCTCCCCCCCTCCAACAACTGAAAATACTTCTGTGTTTTGAGCTAAAGCATTTGCCATAGCTACTGTACCTTTATCAAATGGCTTTTCTTCAAATTTTCCAAGAGGTCCATTCCAAACGACAGTTTTTGCATCTTTTACATATCCTACAAATTCTTTTATAGTCTTTTCTCCTATGTCAAACTTATTCTCTGCGTAATCTACAGGCAAAATAACCTTATTACTAAACTCAATCCCCTGATCTTGAGCTTCTATAGAAATTCTTCCTCCTACTAAGATTTTGTCATAAGTTTTTTCAAATTCTTCAATTAGAGGTAGCTTAGTTTCAATTTTAGCTCCTCCAATGACAGCTACAGCTGGATGTTCTTGCGCCTTTTTTGCTTTAGTTAAAACCTCAACTTCTTCTAGAAGCCTAATTCCTGCATAAGAAGGTAAAAATTGTGTAATTGCATGAATGGAAGCGTGTTCTCTATGACAAACTGAAAAAGCATCATTTATATAAAAATCAAATGGTTCTGCAAGTTTTTTAGCAAAATCTTTATCATTTTTCTTCTCTTCTTTATAGAAGCGAACGTTTTCTAAAAGAACAACTTCATCATCTTCCACGGTATCTAATACTTGACTCACTTCTTCTCCTATACAATCAGGACTAAATTTAACTTTCAAATCTAAAATTCGCTCCAAATCATCTACTAAATATTTCATAGAAAACTCTTCATCATCCTTATTGGAGGGTCTTCCCCTGTGAGAAATTAGAGCAAGACTTACATTTGAAAATGAAAGTATATAATCCACTGTCTTGGTAATAGCTTCTAATTTATAAGTATCCCTTGCATTACCACTTTCATCCAATAAAACATTAAAATCTGCTCTTAGTAAAACTTTTTTGTTGTCAAAATTTACTTCTTTTATATTATTTAAATTCATAATTGTACTTTTATTAGTTACCCATTCCTATTATACCAATTAAAACGCCTATTGTCGCCATAACTCCCGTAAAAATCCAGGCTCTCATAACAATCTTTGGCTCAGGCCAACCGAGTGCTTCAAAATGATGGTGAATTGGAGCAGCTAGAAATACTTTTTTGCCAAAATATTTTTTAGAAAGTATTTGAATACCAGCACTTCCAGTTTCTAAACTGTAAATTGCCATAATTATAAAATATACTATCACAGAATTAGTAAGGAGTGCTACAACTCCAAGCGTGGCTCCTAGTGACATAGCACCCGTGTCTCCCATAAAAAACCGAGCAGGATAGATATTAAACCAGAGAAATGCAAGAAGAGATCCTGAAATTGCCACACAAAATGCGGACAAATTCACTTTGTTTTGAAAAAAAGCAATAAGTCCAAAAGCTCCAAAAGCAATTAACAAAACTCCACCATTTAAACCATCAAGTCCGTCAGTTTCATTTGAAGAAAAAGCACTAAAAAGTATAACAAAAATAAATAGAGGAATATACCAAAAACCTATAGAAATATCTCCATATGCTGGAATATGCACATAATCCCAACCAAGTTTCGAGTAAAACCACCAAGCTCCCACACTTGCAATTATACTAAGCCAAGCAGCTCTTACTCCAAATTTCATACCACCTCCTTTGTTTTTACCAATTCCTTTTATACTCATATAATCATCCAAAATTCCCAAAATTCCCGCAAAAACTAAAGCAAATAGTGGAAGCCATGTCTGAGAACGAGAAAGAAAATCAAGTCTTGCTATAAAATTTTTGTCAAAAATAGGAGCGATAAGAGGTAGGATATAATGAGAACCAAATATAAAAACAAGTACACTCACCCAAACAATCACTCCACCCATCGTGGGAGTACCAGCTTTTTTTGCATGTAACTTGCTTACAATTTTTAATTTATCTCCAGAAACTGAATTTTTCTTAATTTTTATACCTATTTTGTATTTATACAAAATATTAGTCCAAACTGGAGTAAATAAAAAAGCTATAACAAATGATATAATACCTGTAACCAATACTTTGAATACATTCACTACTTCAGGCATTGTGTGTAACTGTGCAATTTCCATATTTTTTTAATACCAATTATAATTTTCAAAAGCCCACGAAATCATTCTTTCCACATCCTTAAATCTATCTTTATCATCAAAAACTACGGCTATAACCTGATGAGTATTGTTTTTATTTCTACCAGCAGCAACAAGACAAAAACCCGCTCTTGGCGTAAAACCAGTTTTTGCACCCAATACATAAGCATTTGTTTTTAATAATCTATCTGTATTCTTGAGCTCATGTGTAATCTTACCATCTTTTGAAGTAATTTCCAACTCACCAGTTTTCATTATCTTCCACAATTCTTTGTATTTATCCTTGTTTTTTAGTAAATAAGCCATAACTCTTCCTATATCATACGCACTAGAATAACATTCATCTTCTCTTCTAGGAGGATCCACTTCCAAACCAGAAGGCCGGCAAAAATGACTGTTTCCGAGATTTAATTCTTTTGACCTTAAGTTCATAAGTTCAGCAAATTGTCTCTCACTACCAGAAACATGTAAAGCAAGTGCTGTAGCTGCGTCATTAGCACTATTCATAAGCATTGCAGAAAGCAAATCTCTAACTCTTAATTCTTCATTTTCTTCCATTCTAGGATGTCTACATATAACAGAAGTAATACAACCAACTTTAGTTCCCTCTATAGAAAGTACACTTTTGGGTATTTTTACATACTCATCTAAATTTTTTACCCTATCAACTACAATCATGGCTGTAAGTAATTTTGTAGTGGATGCAATTGCTCTATGTTCTAGTGCATTTTTTTGATAAAGTATATTTCCAGATTCCGCATCAACAATGATAGCAGAATGAGCTTCTGATAAGTTTAGTGGTGTAAAGTTTTCTTTTTTTATTGGAATAAGTTCATTTTTTTGAGTTAAAGCATCATTTTGTTTTAAGTCAGGCTTCCAAGATTTGACTCTGTTTTTTGCAGCTTCATCAGTTGCTATTTTATTTTCTACAAAATTATCATTTGCTTGAGTACTTTTATTCACAAAAAACAACGTTCCAAATAATAACACAAAAATCAAAAAGGTTGTAAAAAAAACGTATCTATTTTCTATAATAAAATCTTTAATTGAATTTGAAATATTTTTCATATGATACTTTTTGAATTACTCATCTTTTTATCTTCTTGTTCACCACGCAAAATAGCATCTATCCTATAATCCCCTACTAATTTTTTATAATCTGGAAGTTCTTCTTTGTCAGAAATACCCAAAAATCTATAAAAGTCTGGAGTAATTGCATAAATTTGAGTTCTGAAATCTGTAGGATGTGGTTTTTTGGAAATTAAGCCACGAAGTAATAAATTTCTAAGAGAGAAAGAACAATTAACTCCTCGTATAGTTTCTATATCTGACTTAGTTATAGGACCTCTATAAGCAATAATAGCTAAAACTTCTAGTGCAGCTTTACTCAAATCACCCTCTAATTCTTTTTTTGTAAATTTCTGAATTATTTCGGATTGTTCTTTATTCGTCACAATTTGCACTTCTTTATCTGTGTGAAGTATAGATAAACCAGAATTTCTATTTTCATACTCTATCTTTAAGTTCTCTATTGCTTTTTGAATATTTTCCAAAGTTTCATCTAGAATTTCTGCAAGTCTAGTTTCTTTTACAGGTACTCCATGCATAAAAACTATAGCCTCAATAGAGGGAATTAATTTCTCAATATTTTTTTCGTTTTCTCTTTCCATTATCGTAAAATTAAATTTATATCCGTTTACAAAACTCGCTCAAGCTCAATTTCCTCAAAAACTTCTTTTTGATTTGCAATTACTAATTTTTGTTTAACTAACTCCAAAAGTGCAAGAAACGACACAATTACATCTGAAGGATCTTTTGCATTTTTTATAACAGAAGAAAAAGCCACTTTTACTTTTTTTGTAACTATCTCATGAATTTGAGTAATTTTTTTCTCTAAAGATACTATATCACTAATTACCTTTTGCTCCAATTTGTCTAATTGTGGTATAGCATTTAGAGAAGTCAAAAAAGCATCTCTTAAATCATTTGGCAAAATGTTTTTTGGTGGGATAAACTGTGCCTCCAGTCCCCACATTCCTTTCTTTGCAAAAAACGGCTTAGCAGTTTTTAATCTTTCTCTAAATTCTGGTAGAGTGTCTTTAACTGCTCTTAATGCTTCTAATTGCATTTCTAATTCTTCAATACTCGATTCTTCTTCTTTACTAAATTCCAAAATAGGAAGAAGTGCTTTTGATTTAATGAGTAAAAGTTTAGCAGCAATTGTCAAAAAGTCAGCTAAACTCGACAATGAAACTTGTTCTCTATTATTAATATACTCTAAATATTCATCAGTTATGTGAGCAAGAGAAATTCTAGTTATATCCATTTTTTGCTCCTCTATTAAACTCAATAAAACATCTAGAGGTCCCTCAAATTGTTCTGTTTTTACTTTATATTTCATCTTAATTTTCTTCTGGATCTATATCTTTAAGGATTATAGCAAAATACCCTCCTATTAACAAGCTAATTATAGTAGCCAAAAATACACCTTTGAAATTAAACTGTACTTGTATTATACCACCAATCAAAGCTCCCACAAGATACGAAATAGGTCTAGATGAGCGAAAAAAATTACTTATAACTATTTCACTGCTATCAATTTTTTTGTAAAAATAAGTATCCGACATAGCTTCTACAAATGTAGCGCCCAAAAAAGCAAGAGTGAGCAAAAACATCCACAGATAAAAAGAATTAGATTTTGTAAAAAATATAAAAATCATAGCAATAATCATAATAGCAAAACCAATTATAAGCATTTCTTTTTCTCCATATTTTTTGTCTGCCCAAACGCCTATTTTGTACTCAAGTAACACAAAAGGCAAAAATGTAACTGTAAAAATAAAACCAACTTGAGCAACACTGAGCCCAATAGATACTAAATATATAGAAAAAAATATAGTACCCACTGCATAAAAAATTTTAAGAATTGTAGATATCCAATAAATATTCCAAATATCCTTATCACGTCTCATAAGTTTAAGTACTTTAGTTATTGACTCCACCTTCTTCTCTTTGATTTTTACGTTATTAAAGACAAATAAAAAGCAAATTAAAATCAAAAAG
>JALWEZ010000018.1:2424-5684 GCA_027039165.1 Candidatus Moraniibacteriota bacterium | reverse complement strand
GTAATAGGTAAAACAATTTCTGAATTTTTAAATAATTTAGAACAAGCACAAAAAAAGTCAAATTTAGTAGAAGCACGGGTGGATTATATAAAAAATTTCTCCAGTGAGTTATTGGAAGAAATTTATAAGAAAAAGAAAAAAGATGTAGAAATTATATTAACTTGCAGAAATAGAGAAAATGGTGGAGAATTTGAAGAGGACACAGATAAGCAAAATGAGATTTTGCAAAAGGCAAATGATTTAGGTTTTGAATATCTGGATATAGATTATTCACTTATTGAACAAATTGAGATAAAAAATAAAACAAGTAAAATAATTTGTTCTTATCATAATTTTGAGTTTACACCTCCTTTTGAAGAGCTTTCAGATTTAATTGATAAAATGAGAAGATTTAAGCAAGTAGATATTTGCAAGGTAGCGACGATGGTAAAAACAAAAAAAGATAACGATACGATTTACAACCTCATAAAAACAAAAAAGATTTTAGGGGAGGTGATAATTTTGGGCATGGGTGAGATTGGTAAAGAAACTAGGGTGAGGGGTTTGATTGAAGGTAATTATCTTACTTTTGCATCAATTGGAGATAATTCTTCTGCGCCTGGACAATTAAGTATTTCACAGATAAAGCAGGAATTAGAGATATTTATGAAAAATAATAAATTTGTTGCTAAATAGTTATAAATAAGCTATTATGGTATTAAAAGAACAAATGAAATTGATGAACTATTTATGAAGATTTTAATGATTGCACCCACACCTTTTTTTTCTCACAGAGGGACGCATATTCGTATTTTTGAAGAAGCTCGTGCGCTGGAAAAATTGGGTCATGAGGTAACTATTGCAACTTATCACAATGGAGATGATATAAATAAGTATGTTCAAACCGATATAGATGTAAGAAGGATAAATAAATGGCTTTTTTGGTACAAAAAAACAGAGGCTGGAGCTGACTGGCAAAAAGTTATTTTGGATATTTTTTTGATAAGAAAAGTTATTTATTTAATAAGAGTAAAGAAACCAGATATTTTGCATTGTCACTTGCATGAAGGGGTGATTATTGGTTGGCTTATGAAATTTGTGTTTTTCTGGAAAAAAATAAGAACCCTATCTGATTTTCATGGAAGTTTAGTGGGTGAAATGCGTTCACATGGATATCTGAAAGTTCCTTATTTAGGTACATTTTTTAGGTTTTTGGAGCGTTTTATAAATGGACTTGGAAATGCAGCAGTTGTAAGCAGTGCAGAAAATATAGAGACTATAAAAGGTGCAAGAAAAGATAAAAGAGTGTATCATATATATGATGGGGTAAGTACTTCAGTTTATGATGAATTTGTGTCAAAAAAAGAGCACTTACGTCAAAAATATAATGTGCCTTTAGAAAAAACTATAGTAGTATACACGGGCGCACTTATAAAAAACAAGGGAATTTATGAGTTACTTGGGGCTATTAATTTAATAAAAGATAAATCAATTTTTTTTGTAATAGGAGGATTTCCTGCTGAATGGGTGGTTGAATATATAAAAAATAATTCATTGGAAGATAGAGTGAAAGTTATATCACCACTTAATTATTTTTCTCTACCAGAAATTAACAGTTTGGCTGATGTGGCTGTTGATCCAAAATCTGATTTGGGAAATACCAGACAAGCTAGCGGAAAGATTTTGCAATACATGGCGGCAAATCTACCTATTTTGTGTGCAAATAGACCTACAAATGTAAATTATTTGGGTGATGCTGGACAATATTTGGATGAAGTTAATTCTCAAAATATAGCAAATGTCTTAAATTTACTTGTGGCTGATAAGGAACTTAGAATCAGGAAAGGTAAACAAGCCAGAAAGAAAGTTTCAAAACTTGGATGGGATGTAATAGGAGAGAGATTAGAAGGAGTTTATAAATCTATAATTAAATAATCTATTTTTGATGAGTAATATAAAGAAAATTTTGGGTATAGTAAAAAAGATTTTTTTGATTACCCTTACAGCATTGATAGACTTAGGTATATTAACAGTTATTGCATTTGCTATTGTATTTATTTATGAATATAAGCATTCACCAAGTGCAGATATGCTTGTAAAAAGAAAAATACCCGAAACTACGTTTATATATGACAAAACCGGAGAACATGTTTTATATAAAATACATGGAGAGGAGAATAGGCAAATTGTGGGTCATGATGAAATTTCAGATAATCTGAGAAAAGCAACTATTATGGTGGAGGATAAGCGATTTTATAATCATATAGGAGTTGATTTCAAGGGAATTGTTAGAGCTTTATATTTGAATTTTAAAAGTCATGGTCATAGGCAGGGAGCAAGTACCATAACGCAACAATTAGTAAAAAATGCTTTTTTAACTAGAGAAAAAACACTTGTAAGAAAGTTCAAAGAGATGGTTTTAGCTATAAAAATCGAAAGAAGATTTACAAAAGAAGAAATTCTTGATTTCTATTTAAATGAAGTGCCGTATGGTTCTAATGCATATGGTGCTCAAGCGGCGTCAAAAGTGTTTTTTGGCAAAGATGCAAAAGACTTAACTTTGGCAGAATCAGCGCTTCTTGCATCACTTCCAAAGGCAACTTATTATTTTTCTCCTTATGGCAAGCATATTGATAAATTGAAATTAAGACAAGAAACAATCCTTAATATGCTAAGAGACAATGGGATTTATAGCGCACAAGAGATAAAAGAAGCAAAAAAAGAAGATGTTTTAGAGAAAATAAAACTGTACCATGAAGAAATAGATGCGCCTCATTTTGTGTTTTATGTGATAGACGAATTAAAGAAAAAATATTCTAAAGAAGAAATGGATGCAGGAGGATTTCATGTTTTTACTACGCTTGATTACGGCATGCAAAAGAGAGCAGAAGAATTAGTAAAAGAATATTCAAAGAAATTACCTTCATTTGGGGCGAATAATACTTCTTTGGTAGCAATAGATCCAAAAACTGGTGGGGTTTTGGCAATGGTTGGAAGTGTGGATTATTACAATAGTGCAATTGATGGAAATGTGAACGTTGCTCTTATGCCAAGGCAACCTGGTTCTTCATTTAAACCAATTGTTTATGCAGCTGCTTTTGAAAAAGGATATCAACCAGAAACTTTACTTTATGATGTAACTACAAATTTTGGTAAAGATGGTAGTGGAAAGAATTATGTGCCAAATAACTTTGATTATAGTAATCACGGAATAGTTTCTATGAGAAAAGCTATTGCGGGTTCTCTGAATATTCCAGCTGTAAAGACTATGTATCTAGTAG
>JALWEZ010000018.1:0-2414 GCA_027039165.1 Candidatus Moraniibacteriota bacterium | reverse complement strand
ATGTAATTGATTTTGCGGAAAAATTAGGTATAACAACTCTAAAAAACAGAGATAGATTCGGTCTTTCTCTAGTTTTGGGAAGTGGAGAAGTTAAGCTTTTGGAAGAAGTTGGAGCATTTGCTGTATTTGCTAATGATGGTGTAAAAGCTCCAGTAACAGGTATATCAAAAGTAATAGGGTCAGATAATAAAGAAGAAGATTTTGTGCACAAAGAATCTGAGAGAGTTATTTCAGAGGAGGTGGCTAGAAAAATTAATAGTGTTTTATCTGATAATGATGCTAGAAGTTATGTTTTTGGGCGTTTAAATCCTCTTTATTTTCCAGGTAGAAAGGTTGCAGCAAAAACTGGAACAACGCAAAATTACAAGGACGCACTTACTCTTGGGTACACTCCTTCACTTGCAGTAGGTGTTTGGGTAGGAAACAATGATGGAAAACTTATGAAACCAGGAAGTTTGGGTTCAAAAGTTGCATCTCCTCTTTGGCGTGAATTTATAGCTTCTGAATTAAAAGGGAAAGAAGTAGAAGAGTTTAAGGAATATACAAAAGTTAAAAGTAATAAAATGATGATAACAGGCAATAATCCGCTAGGTTCTGGAGAAAAAATTTACTACAATCTTCATTCAGGTAAAAGAATAAGTGAAGAAAAAGCAAGTAGAAAAGATTCAAGTGATGTGCGAATTAGTTATAAAAATAAACCGCATACACTTTTGTATTATGTGAATAAAGACAATCCTTTAGATGAGAGTTTGAAGCCAGATTACAATGATGAAATGCTTTGGAGATGGGAAAAAGCTATCGGAAATGAAGATTTGGAATTTAATGAAGAGGAGGATAATAATGATTATTAGGTAAAATGCTTTTGAGATAAGACTTTTACTTGCAAAAAGGCAGTTTTCGATGTATAATTTATATTGTAAAGATATATTTATAAATGCTACAAAGATTAAATTTATATGACACTTAGTTCTTATTTATGGGGTTTGCGTATTAGTGTACTTACTATGATAATTGCATTTGCTAGTGTAATTTTTTATGTAAATCCTTATGAATTTAATGCAATAGCTTATATGTTTTTTTATATAACGTTATTTTTTTTAGTAACTAGTTTTACTACATTAATACTAACGCATCTATGGTATCGTTTTGTGGGTGATGAAATAACATCTACTGAAATAAGGATAGCTGCTCGTCAGGGTATGTTATTGGGATTATTGGCATGTATTTTGGCGTATTTGCAACAAATAAGATTTTTAATATGGTGGGATATGATAATTGTTGCAATAGCAGTATTTTTATTGGAAATGCAAATGTTACTACGTAGGTTTAAATAATTTGCTATTTAAAACTAATTTTGAAATAAATCTGAAATAATAATTATGAAAGAAAAGAAAAAAAAGGAAGAGTCATCAAACACCAAAGTTAATAAAGAATATGGAGCGTCTTCTATCCAAGTTTTGGAAGGACTAGATCCAGTTCGCAAGAGACCTGGAATGTATATAGGAGGGACTGGACTAGATGGATTGCACCACATGATATGGGAAGTGATAGACAATGTTATAGATGAGGCTATAGCTGGACATGCTACTACTGGTATAGTTAGATTATTGCCAGGAAATGTAATAGAGGTTACAGATGATGGGCGAGGAATTCCAGTAGAAATTCACCCAACAACCAAAAAATCTACTCTTGAAACAGTTTTGACAGTTTTACATGCTGGTGGAAAGTTTGGAGGAGAAGATTCTGTTTATAAAGTTTCTGGTGGTTTGCATGGTGTAGGAGTCTCTGTAGTAAACGCACTATCTGAATGGTTACGTGCAGAAGTCAAAAAGGACGGAAAAATCTGGATGCAAGAATATAAAAGAGGAGTGCCAGTATCTGATATAAAAGTAATTGGAAAATGTCTAAAAAAAGACACTGGTACAAAAATAACTTTTAAGGCCGATGATACAATTTTTTCTGATACTAATTATAGTCTCGATACAATAATTAAACATTTAAGAAATCAAGCATATCTCACAAAAGGCTTTAGATTTAAGATAGAAGATTTGCGTGATGTAATAGATGAGAAAAAAGATGCACGTTTAGTTAAAAAATACAGCTTTTACTTTGATGCTGGAGTTATATCTTTTGTTAATTTTTTGAATAGGGGAAAAACTGTAAGAAATACTGTGCCAGTATATATAAATCGAAGTCAAAATAATGTTAATGTTGAAGTGGCTATTCAATATACAGATGGATATTCTGAGAAGTTGCGAGCTTTTGCAAATAATGTGCATAACCCAGAGGGAGGTACTCATGTTTCTGGTTTTCGTACAGCACTTACTCGTACTATAAATTCTTATGCTAGAAAAAATAAATTATTAAAAGACAAAGAAAAAAATCTTACTTCAGATGATTTAACTGATGGATTG
>JALWEZ010000017.1 GCA_027039165.1 Candidatus Moraniibacteriota bacterium | reverse complement strand
GTATTATATGGATCTTTCGTGTAAATTATCTATATAAAAGAAAAAAGGAAGGAAATCATGTGTTTATTAAATTTTTTTGCTTACTCTTTAAACTTTCAATAAAAAATAAACAAAACTAAAAAGCTATAAAACAGACCTAACAGGAAGTTAACAAAGCTGATGGGCGAGCCGGAGATTCAGCATTTAGTGTATTAATAATTTGCCTTATTTTTGATTTTGCCATGCTTGGATATAGGAGTAAGCCATAAAGTCTAAAAATGAGCCTCTGAATGGATTTAAAAGCATAAAATAATTTCGACAAAAGATCAAACTAAAACCTAAAATTTGAGTTTAAAATTTGATTTTTCCATACTAAAATTGAGTATTATTAAGGATGTCCTAAATAGGTGTTGGTAATATCAAGCCTGCTGTGTCCTAATTCTTCGCTTATTTCCAGCCTAATTTCTTTATCAAGAGCAAAAATATCAAAATCTGGCTCTGACATTTCTAAAAGGTTTGATTGGTCATATTCTTGTTCTGCCTCGTTTAAAGAAAATATATCTGGCTCTGGAGTTATTGAAGATTGGATTTCTTCCTGTACATACTCCCAAAATGGCTTTACATCGTATTTTTCAACTGCCTCATAGAATTTAATATTATCTTGATTTGGGTCCCAACCTGCTTTTTCCAATTGTTCTGAATAGTATTTTATAGGAGCTTGAATATTTAAGCCTTCAATTTCTGTTTTTTCTTGCCAAAGCTCTGAATATCGCTCTTGTGTCCAAGCATGCCTTTCTCCATGAAAATTGTATTGTTCTCCTGTTTGTTCTGAAAAATTTTGTCTTATATTGTCCGCAAAACTGCGAAAACTTGCAATTGGATTGTAGTCTTTCCAATTGTCTGCTCCTGCAAGGTTTACGCTACCTTTTTCCTCCAAAAAATTCTTGACTTCTTGGAGAAGTTCTCTTTGGTATTCTGTCCTAACTTCAATCTCCCTTTCTCTCGCATTCTTGGTCCAATCTGACCGATCTAAACTCAATTTTCCTGTTTCTACACCTTTCTCAATTGTTTCTTTGTTTAATCCTGCAGATTCTCTAAATCTAAGACCAAATTCTCGTTCTAATTCAACTGCATAAGAAAGAGCTTGAAATCAGGAGTCTTGCGTTTCTTCAAATTTTTCAGAAAGGAAATTTTGAAAATTTTCATGTGTGGTTTCTGAAATTGATTTATCAGCGTAATCTATGGACTTGCTGAAATAATCTGAATAATGAATTTGTTCAATTTCTTTTCCGAAAAAATAATTGCAGTAATCTATAATTTGATTGAGTGCTGAGATGTATGTTGCTCCAGTATTTGCTTGTATTTCTCCATTATGAACCCTTTCGGCAATTTCGTTTACTAATTCTTGAACTTTATCTTGGTCCAATTCTTTAAAGCACAGTCTCTTTCCCAAAGAGACTGTGCATGCAGGACAAGGGCTCGACGCCCGCAGTCCTGCACAAATACAGGCTTTGCGACTATGGAACGACAAGAACGACTGGAACGACAGACTAATCTAAAAGAAAGAAAAAAACAAAAAATTATCAGCTGGACAGCGTCCAGCTGAAACCGATTTAAAACAAACTCCCCGTTACAAGAGCCATTTGGCCTTTATATAGATTTGAGCCTCGCCGGTGGCCAACAAAAACCGGTTTGTTTACCTTTTCAGGCTCAGGACAGCGTCCAGGGGAGGTAATATTATGGATTATATTTCAAAGGTTAGGCGAGATAAAAGAAGATATTTAGGATTTATAAAACCACGAACTAAATACCAAAAAAGAAAATTAAGCACAGTTGAAGATTTCCTATTTTACATGAAAAAAAATCGCAAAATTAAAA
>JALWEZ010000016.1 GCA_027039165.1 Candidatus Moraniibacteriota bacterium | reverse complement strand
GGTATGACATTTCTATTGAACACCTACTATGACATTATCATTGATAACTAACAATTTTAAATAGACTAGATATTGACAAATATTATTATATGATACATACTACAAAATGTAGTTAGGTTTTATTAATGTAATTACATATTCTTTAAAAAAAGGAGTTTGTTTTGAATACGAGCGAGAGATTTTCGGTAGCAACATATTTTACCATAAAAGGTTGTTTGTTTTATTATTTTTATTTTGAAATTGGGATAGATTTAACAAAAGCCATCTTTTTTTCATTGTTGATACAAACAATGGTAATGATTTTGACTAATATGGCATTATCACCTCTTAAATATCTATCGAAGAGATTGAATTTGCAATTTACCACATTACAAAAAGAGGTAGTATATTATGTTATTGCTATGGCAATATTTAAGTTATTATTAGCAATAAGTATTACAAATTATATATTACCTAGAGTTGTAATTTGACAATCACTCTTTATTATGGTAATATAATTATACCATCTAAAAAGATGAGTTTTTTAAAAGGATACATCGTGAAAAAATATTTTATTTTTGTTGTTTTTTTAGTTTTTTCTGGATGTAGTGCATACTATTATCCAGACAACACAGGTGCTGCGGTTTATAGAAACCAAGGTAGTCAAGCTGGACGTCAAGTAAGACAGGGACATAGACGCCAGCAAGGATGCCAAAGACGCCAACGGGAATACCAAAGACGCCAGCGAAGTTACGATTATCGCAGACGCCAACGGGAATACCAAAGACGCCAGCGAAGTTACGATTATCGCAGACGCCAACGGGAATACCAAAGACGCCAGCGAGAATATGAGTATCGCAGACGCCAACGGGAATACCAAAGACGCCAGCGAGAATATGAGTATCGCAGACGCCAACGGGAATACCAAAGACGCCAGCGAGGATATGATTATGATAGTAGTAATTTAGGCAAATGCCGGTACAATTGCTACTAATAATTTAAGAGTTACATAAATTATGTAGCTCTTTTTAGTTTGTTTTGTGCTATACTATCAGTATAATAATTTAATTTTGCTTATGGACAATATCTTTGTACCATCTATAAAAATTGCAAAAAAAGTAGAACAAGAATTTGGAGCTCCTGTGTATTTAACGAATGTTGAAACTCTAAAAAATAGGATACAAAAAATGCAAAAAAATTTTTCTTGGGAAAATACAAAAATTTTTTATGCACTTAAGGCAAATTATAATCCAGAAATTCTAAAAACTCTAAAAAACGCAGGACTTTATGGAGTGGATGCTGTATCTCCTTTTGAAATAGAGCTTGCAAAACGCAGTGGATTTTTACCAAGTCAAATTATCTTTACAGCAAGTAATCCAAGTAGTGAAGAATTGGAATTTGCACATAAAAACGGAGTTTTGCTAAATCTTGGTTCTCTTTCTGAAATTGAGCGTTTTGGTAGACTTTTTCCAAGTACAAAAGTTTCTCTAAGAATTAATCCAGAAAGTGGGACAGGAGAGGATAAAAAAATGAATACTGGAGGCAAAGATTCTAAATTTGGTATAAATGTTTCTCAAATACAAAAAGCAAAAGAACTTATAGATAAATACAAGTTAGTTCTTGTAGGATTGCATTTTCATGTAGGTTCTGGGTTTTATGAAGCTCAAGTTTTCAAAAAAGCCTTAGAAGATAATGCAAAAATAGCACTTCTGTTTGAAAATTTAGAGTTTATTGATGTGGGAGGTGGTTATGGAGTTAGATATAAATTAAATGAAAAAGAAATTGATTTAAAAAGGTTTTCTGTAGAAGTTACTCCTATTTTGGAAAAGTTATCTAAAGAATTTGGTAAAACTATAGAACTTAGACTTGAGCCTGGTAAATTTTTGGTTGCTGAGTCAACAGTGCTACTTGCAAAAATTACTACTATAAAAACAAATGGAGACAAAAAATATGTAGGATTGAATACAGGCCTTAATCATTTAATAAGACCTTCTTATTATGGTTCATATCATGAGATAATAAATATTTCTAATCCAAAAGGCAAAAAACAAAAAGTTGACATAGTGGGAAATATATGCGAAAGTGGAGATGTGTTTGGAAGAGAAAGAGAATTGCCAGAACCTAGAGAAGGTGATTTGGTAGCGATTTGCACTGCTGGAGGATACGGTGCTAGTATGGGTTCTAATTACAATTTACGCCCGCTTCCTGCTGAAGTGTTACTAGAGAAAAATAATGAATTAAAATTAGTAAGAAAAAGATTAAACTTTGAAGAATTGTTAAATGGACTTGGTTATAAAATATAATATTGCAAAATGGGAGAGAAAAAGAAAAATCAAATAGTTATAAAAGGAGCTAGGGAGCACAATCTAAAAAATATAAATCTCACAATTCCTAGAGATGCTTTTGTGGTATTTACTGGACTTTCTGGGAGTGGAAAGTCAACTCTTGCATTTGATACTATTTTTGCAGAGGGTCAGAGAAGATATTTAGAAAGTCTCTCTAGTTACGCTCGGCAGTTCTTGGGGCAGATGGACAAACCAGATGTAGATATGATTGAGGGACTTTCTCCAGCAATAAGCATCGATCAAAAAACTACATCACACAATCCTCGCTCAACTGTAGGAACAGTAACAGAAATCCAGGATTATCTGAGGCTTTTGTATGCAAAAATTGGAGTTGCACACTGTCCAAAATGCAAAAAAGCTATAACTAGTCTTTCTACAGATGAAATAGTAACTAGAATTTTGGATTTTGCTCATGAGAAAGAATGTGAAATTTTGGCTCCAGTTGTAAGATCTAGGAAAGGAACTTATCTCAAACTACTCTCTGATATGTGGGACAGGGGGTTTTTGGAGGCTTATGTAAATGGTGAGAAATATAATTTGGATGAAGTTGGAGATTTAAAATTAGATAGATACAAAAAACACAATATAGAAATTGTAGTGGATTCTATAGAAGTCAATGATCAAAACATTTCAAGAATTTTTGAAGCAGTGGAAATATCTCTAAAGATAGCGGATGGTTTGGTTATGGTTAAGCAAGATGATAACATAGAGATTTTTAATCAAAAAATGGCTTGCCCAGATCATCCAAAAATAGTTTTTCCAGAGCTTGCGCCCAGGCTTTTTAGTTTTAATTCTCCGTATGGAGCATGTGAGGATTGTGAGGGATTGGGTACAAAAAAAGAAATTGATCTAAGTCTTGTGATTAGTGACAAAAATAAAACCGTAGCTTCTGGTGGGATTTTGCCTTGGAGTAATAAGAAAAAAAATGGATACTATGGAGGAATTCTTAAGTCTGTGATGGAGTATTATAACATAGATGAAAATGTAAGGATTAGAGATTTAAGTGAGAGAAAGTTTAATGTTTTGGTTAGCGGTGAGGATGATCCAGATGAGATACCAGTGAGGATTAGAAGCACAAAGGGAAGTACTTGGAAATTTAATATAAAGTGGAGAGGTGTGATAGGATTTCTAGAAGAAAGGTATAGAAAGACAGAAAGTGATGCGGTCAGAAGAGATATAGAGCAATACATGTCTCAAAAACCTTGTAAAAAGTGTAAAGGAACAAGATACAAAGAAGAAGTTTTGTGGATTTATGTAGGAGGAAAAAATATTTCAGAGATTTCAGAGATGACAATTGTTGATGCAAAAGATTATTTTTTGAATTTAAAACTAACTAAAACAGAGAAGATAATAGGGGAGAGAATTGTAAAAGAAGTTGTAAGTAGACTTACATTTTTGGCTAAAGTTGGTTTGGGTTATTTGAGTCTTTCTCGTAGTGCACATACTCTCTCAGGTGGAGAGGCTCAGAGAATTAGGCTTGCAAGTCAGATTGGTTCGCAACTTGTGGGAGTTTTGTATATTTTAGATGAGCCATCAATTGGACTTCATGCAAGAGATAATACTAAGTTATTGGAGACTTTGCTTTATCTGAGAGATTTGGGAAATAGTGTGGTGGTAATAGAGCACGATGAAGAAACTATGCGTGCGGCAGATTTTTTGGTAGATATTGGACCAGGAGCAGGCAAGCACGGTGGAGAAATTGTTGCGTGTGGCAGTCCCATTGAAGTTATGAAAAATCCAAACTCTCTAACTGCAAAATATCTAACGGGAGAGAAAAAAATTGAAATTCCAGCATTTAGAAAGAAAGTAAAAGGAAAAAAATCTATAGTTGTAAGAGGTGCAAGAGAGCATAATCTAAGAAACATAAATGTAACTTTTCCGCTAGGGCTTTTTACTGTAGTAACTGGTGTAAGTGGAAGTGGAAAAAGTACTTTGGTAGAAGACATTCTCTACAAGGCGGTTGCAAATAAAGTTATGAGAACTCTTAAACGGCCTGGAAAACACAAGGAAATTTTGGGAGTTGAAAATATTGATAAAGTGATAATGATAGATCAATCTCCAATAGGTAGAACTCCTAGATCAAATCCAGCAACTTATACTGGTGTGTTTACTCCTATTAGAGAATTGTTTGCAAATACAAAATCAGCTAGGTCTAGGGGATATAAAGCTGGTAGGTTTAGTTTTAATGTTACTGGTGGTAGATGTGATAATTGTTCTGGTGATGGATACTTAAAGATTGAAATGCAGTTTATGGCAGATGTTTATTTGCCCTGTGGTGTGTGTAAAGGTAAAAGGTATAATTCTGAAACTTTGCAAGTAACTTACAGAGGAAAAACTATCTCAGATGTGCTGGATATGACTGTAAACGAGGCTGTAGAGTTTTTTGAATCATATCATGGAATTGAGGTTATTTTAAAAACTTTAAAGGATGTAGGACTTGGATATATTCATCTAGGTCAAAGTGCTACAACTCTCTCAGGTGGAGAAGCACAAAGAATTAAACTTGCCACAGAGCTTGCAAAAAAAGCAACTGGTAAAACTCTTTATGTTCTAGATGAGCCTACAACCGGACTTCATTTTGCAGATGTAGAAAAATTATTGGAGGTTCTTAAGAGACTTAGAGAGTCTGGAAATACAGTTGTTGTTATAGAGCACAACATGGATGTCATAAAAACAGCAGATTGGATAATAGATATGGGACCAGAAGGGGGAGATGGAGGAGGAAAAGTTGTAGTAAGTGGTCCGCCAGAAGAAATAGTTGGTTATAGAGATATATCAGAAACAGCAAAGTATTTATATGATATTTTAAGATAAATAAAATGTAAATATTACAAATTACAACAAAAATTGACTTCGAGTTACTTCTTTGATAATATATATTATATGGTCGCGTGGCCGAGCGGTTAGGCACAGGTCTGCAAAACCTTTTACTCCGGTTCAAGTCCGGACGCGACCTCATAATATAGGATGAAAAAAGTGATAGATTTACACTTTCAAAAAATAATAAATTATAGTATACTTATAGTAGTACGCCACGGTGGTGGAATTGGTAGACACGAGGGACTTAAAATCCCTTGACCTAAACAGTCGTGTGGGTTCAAGTCCCACCCGTGGCACGTTATAGCAGATAAATCATCTGTTTTTTTTGTTTTATAAAAAATAAAAAGGATAGTATCGATATACTATCCAATTTTTTGTTTTATGAACACATTTTGATTAAGTTACTTGCAAATATATTTACAGAAACTATAGATATGCCTACAGACATTACTGCTAGTAGTAGAATTCTAATATAACGCATGCCTTCACTTGTTATTTGAATACTTAAAGCAAGTTTTAAAATAGTTAAGCTTATTAAGTTGCTAAACGTTGATATAATTATGGCTAAAGATAA
>JALWEZ010000015.1 GCA_027039165.1 Candidatus Moraniibacteriota bacterium | reverse complement strand
TGTAGAAGTCATCTAATTGACAGTATATTTTTGTTATGAGCATTGTTAAAACCTCCAGTTTTTTGGCTTCTATTTTAGCTCAACTGGAGGTCTTTTTATTATCGAACTCGCGTTAAATTAGACCGAGAATGGATAGAACAAGCGATAAAAGATTGCCGTCCCTATGATTTAATTGGCAAGCAACTAAGAATAGCTACATTTTACGCTTTTAAAGAGGAGAAATATTCAAAAGGATTAGAGTTAGGTTTGCTATTAAATTATTTCCAGAGAATTCCTGAGGAACATTCTGAAGCTTGGAATAAAGTATGGGTTTTATTACAACAAAAAAGGCCAAATCAAACTGTAGAACTTGAAGAGATAGATAGTTTGTCATTACCTCAATTAGCTTACATAGCAAAAGAGGCAAGAGATTTAGGAGATGAGGAACTTCTTGAAAAAATTAGAGAAAGTCTCAATTTGCGTCTTATAAGTGCCAACTTAGGAGATGAATATTTGTTTGAATTTACCGGCAAAATAGTGGGTTATTTAAGTTCAAATGTGAACTATTCAAAATTTCTTAAATGGGTTTCCCAACTCAACGAGAAACTAAAACTAACACTATTAGAAAATTTAATAATGACTTTAGCAGAAACTCATCAGGAAACAATATTAAGGAAAATTCTCTTAAATCCAATCATTGAAAATCATGAAAAAAAGTATTTGCTCAATATCCTTGCTAAATACTCTTTAAAAACTTTTTCTTTTAAACAATGGATAATAAACGAGATTCCCATTGAATTACGAGGATCCTGGATGTGGGTATATGCACTTATTCATGACGATATACCACATCTTAATAAATTCCACTTGCATATTCCATATCCTGAAGAGTTTCCCTATGAAATTGATGAATTTTCTGACAAAAAATATGTTTTCGCAAAAAAATACTTTGCAGTATTTGTTTTTTCTTTACTTAATCTCCTTTTGGGGAACAAAGACATTGTAACAAAGAGCTTTAATAAATGTGACGATAGATGGTCTCATTTAGCTTATAAAAAGGTGGTTATATTAGCTGAAGAATTGGTAAAGTCAATAGAGGCAAAACAACCATTTTATTATGGAACTATACTCAATGTATTTGCAGATTTACCAATTCCTAAATGGCCAAAAGATAGAAAATTAATTGAACTTTATAATGCTTTAAAACTTGCCCTAAGAAATATTATTTTAGTTATATGGCTTATAAACAAGATAAAGATCGGATCAAATTATTCTGTTAGGAAAGAAACTATTTTAAATTTCAAAGATTCTTCGCTATTTAATTTTTTAGAATGGCTTACCCTTATCCGAGAGGAAAATGTCCCTATACTAGAGGAAGAGGCCTATCATTATTTACTTAACACTTTAGAGAAAGAATATGACAATACTGTAACTTATTTTAGCGAAAGGTCGAGCTCTTATGCAAGTTTAGCAGAGGTAGCTTTCCTTTATAGAGATAACGAGGCCTTTGATAGATTGATAAACAAAACTGTTAAGAATTTTATAACTTATGGCTCTCACAAAGATGTATTTTTATTTTTGGTATTGGACAGTATAAAGGCATGCCATAATGCTGGTTCTAAAAAGACAAAAGATTGGCTCAAAAGTTTAGTGCCATTTATTGTAGAAATTACCAATTATACAGACGGAGATGAGACAAGACACCTTCCTAAGAAGTTATCAGAAATTTTATCTGAAATAAGTCCTGAACTGTTAAAAAGTTATTATTTGTTTACTGCTGATAATGAAGACTTGTTTTTAGCTGAAGATATTTTCCCTGATTTAATCAAAACACTGGATTTATCAAATCCAGTTGCTCAAGCAATCGCTCAGACAGCAATTGATAAGGAATCTATCCAAGTATTAAGAAATATAGCCCAGGAAGGTGACGAGTACGCACATAAGATACTTTCAGAAAACGAGAATTACTTTGGGATATTATCTCACTTAGAGAAAGAATATAATTCTTCTACTTATTCAAAACCTTCAACAAAGAAAACATCTTATAAAGTAGAAAATATTTCTCCTTCAGAATTGGCTAATTATTTTGAATCTGTAGATAGCCTTGAAAGAGAAAGCTTTTTGATAGATTGGATAAAACATTGGTTGGAACCGATTCAAACTAGAAAAGAAGCATTTGAAGCTATAAAAGCTATCCTTCATGAGCATCCCCGTATATTGAGGTACTATGAAATCCTAGATTTTATAATTCCATATGCACAAGAATTTGAGTCCCCAAATAGAGTATTTGAGCTTATTTGTGAGGCAAATATTCATGGATACGGATGGAACAAATGGTGGACTGTCTCAGAGCATACTTATAAAAGATGGGAAACTTTAAAGAAAATTTTTCCTGAAAAATGGAAAGAGTTTATTTTTAAAACAATAGGAAGAACTCCTTACGATAATGAACCTAATTTTAACTATTTTATGCCGATACCGAGATTAGTTGAATATTTTATATATTTTGATGACTTAAATACTGCAGAAATGCTTACTGAGACTTTAGTAAAATTTACAGAAAGCTTAATGGGGAATTTACACTTAGAAGAACCCAAATGGGTAAATGCTCCTGAGCCGGATTTATATGAGATTCTTTTTTCCAGACTGTTGTGGCCGAGTCCAATTGTAAGGGAGAGGGCTGCAAGTGCTATCGCAGAACTACTCCTTAATGAAAAGTATGGAGAAGAAAATTTACAAAAATTATGTAATTGGCTGGAAAATCAGAAGTTAGAAACAACGATAATTTTAGGCTTATTGCCATTTTTAAAAGCTATTCGAAAAAATAAAAATAACCTAAAAGATAGGCTTCTACCTATCTTGTCAGCAATAAAAGTACCTTCTTTACTGTCTTTTACATTAATCAAAGAAATCCAAAACGAGCTAATATGTGATATTGAAGTGTCCTTTGAAAAGCTGTCTATCCCAAAAGAGCTTGAGCAATGTCCTTCAGACCACACACCTGACGATTTTTTTATAAAATTTATCAAAAGCTTCATTCCTCCCGTATATTGGGATAACGCAAATTTTCTCGAAAAGAAATATGGTGTGAATTTTATTCAACAGTGGTCATGGGAATTTGAAAAATTAATAAAAAATTTAAATATTCCTAAAGAACACGAAACTGTAATGTATTATCACGGTATGGAACATCAACCTTTTCTTGTTGGTCTTTCTTCCAAAATTTCAGAAATTTATAAATCTTCATTTTTGAGGACATTAGCATTGTTCTATAAACAAAATAAAATTCCAGATTGGGCATATTATGTCTATTCATACAAAATAGGCCCGATAGATGTAGCATTCTGGGAAACTCTGCCTCAGCGTCCTCCAGAATGGTGGCCAAGATTTTCGGAATTTCCACAAGACCAACAAATTGATACTGTTTCACCTCAAGCTATAACACTAATAGAAAATTTAGTTAACTCTATATGTTTGTCTAAGGACACTTCAGAAATAGTCCTTGCTGCAAGGGGACCTATACAACCAGCAGAAGGTTGGGTTCAAAATAAATTGTTTGTAGAATTTAGTATTCACGGATTTGCTTATAAAACTTTGGAACCTCATTTGCCTAAGGATGAAGAAATAGCAAACTATGTATTGTGGAAGTCTTTTTGGATCCCTAATCCTTATACACAAAAACCGTTTACTTTTTTTGATAATCCTCACGATGCACACTTTGAACCTGAAGAATTCCATTGGAAATTGGGTGGCCTTCTTATTGTACCTTTAGTTAGCAGATTGGAAACTCTAACAATTAATCTATGGCAGTGGTTCAAAGAATTTCCTATAGGGGGCCTACTTGGTTTGTCAAAACCTCTTATTGACAATAGCATTAACTTTGCAACAGAAAAGAATAAATGGAAATACACCTCATTTGATGGAAAAAATATATCTAAAGGTTATTGGTGGCTTATGGGAATTGTAGAAAGGCAAGATAATGAAAGCCCCATACCTGCCGGACAAATTTTAACTGTAAATCGAGATTGGCTATTGTCTTTTCTTGAGAAAAATAAATTGAGATTAGGATTTGTCGTAGAAGTAAAATTTTTATCAAAGGAACATTTTTATGATAAACCCAAAGTAAATAGAATTTATAAAACATTTGGATTATCTCCTTTGACTATTCCTTAATTTTACTTCTTTTTTTCAAATTCCTGCTTTTTTCAGGACATTTATCAATTTTTTTTGAAGTCTCCATTGATTTCCTACTTTGGTAGTTGGAATTTTGCCTTACTGTGCAAGTCTATATATAGTTGAAACACCTGTTTAAGGTCTGTCCATTTTAATCTGAGTTTTACTTGTCTTAATAGTTTTATTTATCTTACTTTGTTTAAAAATTTCTTTAGGAATTGTATCAGTTCAATACACGATGATATGTGCTAAGAATTTCATAAAACGATAAAATAAAGTGCATAAAGAATCATATTTTATTATTTTATTTATGTTTGAAAAAACTCCCCTTCAGATGAGAAAAATTTCTTTAAAAAAAATTTTCCTACTTACCTTATATTCTTGAACATATTTCCAGCTATATGAAATAAAAGATGAATCATTCCTTTTAAAATCTGGATGTTTAGAAATTATACCTGTTTCTTTCTACAAAGTTGCTAATTTTGTTTTAAAGGGAAGCTCTATACTTTTTCTTTCACTCCAATCAAATATTTCCAAACCAATAATATTATTGTTTTCATCATAGTCAATAACTATACCTTGCTCTACTAAATGTTCACTTTCTACAGGTCTTTTATCAGACAACTTTATAGTAAGTATGTCTGTATCTTTATCATATTTTACTTGCATAATCCTCTCCTTCTTAAAGTTCTGTCCCAAAAAATTGTTATTACTTTTAATTTATTAAATTCTTTTTCTACAACAACTTTTAGACATCTTCCTTGTATCTTTTTTACCCGCCCCTCTCTATATGGTTTTCTATCTTCCACAATGAAATCAGGATTTTTAATAGTATCTTCAATAATCTCTATAGTTAGCTCAACTGGTGATGATTTTCCTCTTTCTTTAAGTTGTTCCCAAAAGTGTTGTGAGTATTCTATTTCCATAATAAAATCTCTTTTGCTATTCTTCGGTTAATACTCTTATATATCCAAATACTTTCATCATTTTGGATTAAAATGAATTTTTAGATACATTATGCCCACGCGAGTCTTGGGTTTTCAACAAACCACATAGGATTGGCTAACTCCTCAAACCTTAAACCGAGTTTTTTTGCAACGGGATAGGCTCTCCAAAATCCTTCTGTTCCCCTAAAATCAGGTAATCCACTATCAACTCCAATTCCTGCACCGGCTGTAATTAAAATTGCATCTGCTTCTTTTATAACCTTTTTAGCCTTTTCTATATTTTTTGGTATATCCATATATATTTACCTCGATATTACTATCTTACGAAAGATTCATCTATTAGATATATGGTTACTTTTATTTTTTTCTATTTTTCGCGTCTCTTGGTTAAATCTTGGTAAAACCGTTCTATGGAAACAGGCTACATTAAAAATTATTTTAAAGGGAATTAAAAAAATATCAAGTGACTGTATTCCAGTTGAAAAAATTAGAGCTTTGGCCATTTTCTTTTATAGAAATTAACGGGAGTTCGGAAATTAAATTTGTTTCAATTTGTTTTGGTTGGCTTAAATCAACAACTTTGAAAAAAATCACTTTTAGAAAAATCGGTAAAAATTTTAAAATTCCCTGCTATATAACTAGCTTAA
>JALWEZ010000014.1 GCA_027039165.1 Candidatus Moraniibacteriota bacterium | reverse complement strand
ATCTTATAATGTTCCCCGAAAAAAAGGCCAAAATAATATGTTAAAATATATCCAAAAGTGATAATAAATAAAAAAAATTTCCAAAAAAAGTAATATATCTGTTAAAAAATATAAAAGCTAAAAAAATAAAACTACATTAAACCAAGCAAATAAAGCAGAAAAAAAACACCTTTAAAATCAAACCTTTTGGAAGTTTTTTTATCTTCTCTATTTTTAAAAATTCTTTAGTATCAAGATTATCATTAGGATGAAAAAATTTTTCTCCTAATGCTATAAAAAACTTACCTACTGATGGATGAGAATGAAAAAAAAAGTCTTGTTTAAATATTTATAAGCATACGCTACATCATAGTGTTCATCCTAAAATTCAGCTATTGGTTTATCATAATTGCGAAAATATATAAAAAACCCAATAATTAAAACAATAAAAATATAAATAAAAAATTAAAAATTTTTAGAAAGGAGCAAAAAAACTCCTTTATTGATTGTTAATATTAGGAACTTGTGGAGGTGTTTCTATACCGCTACTTGATGATGAAGTATTAATATCAGGAACCTGAGGAGGAAAAATTAATCCTGTTGATGAATTATTGCCCTCTGATGAACTGCTTCCTGCTGATGAATTATTGCCCTCTGATGAACTGCTTCCTGCTGATGAATTATTGCTCTCTGATGAATTGTTACTAGTCTCACTACCAATTTCTAACACATTAAGATAATTCCCAAACATATCTTTTGGCATATTAATTCCACCAAAAACCGATGATGCATTATATACTTGATATGCACCTTCTTGAACAGTTGGTTTACCTGTTTCATGAATTAATATATAATCATATTTTGGAAAATACGCAAACCATAAACTATGGTTAGTATCAAATTTTTCATAAAGAGCTGACATTGTATTTGCTCTTAAACAAAATGTTTTGTTTGCTAATGGATTTAATGTATTATCTCCACTTATATTATTACCAAAAGAAACACATAAATTCGCAATTTTAATAGAATCAAAACTTTTTGAACCTGTATATTGTTTAGCACCTTCTTGAACAGTTGGTTTACCTGTTTCATGTATCAGTAAATAATCATATTTTTTTGAATAAAAAAACCACATTTTATCAGTATATCTAAAATATAAACCATTTACCTCCGTTTGAGTATCAAGATGATAGCTTTTATTAACAATTTCGTTTTTAATGAAACTAAAATTTGAAGCTATATCATATGCATTTATAACGCTTGCGATTGCAAATAATGTTATTATAATGTTTTGTATCATTTTCATTTAAGCCCCTTTAATATAAGATTAAAAATTCTCTCATTCTCATTATGAGAGAATTTTTTTATTTCTATTCACTTGATGACGAAGATGGACAATTACCATAAATTGGATTACCAAACATATCATGATCTACTACACATTTAGATCCTGATGATGAATTACTTTCTCCTGATGAACTGTTATTCGAATTTTGAGGTTGTATAATAAAAGCAGTTGGAATTTCATAAACTTCACTAATATTTCCTTTTTCTAATGTAGCTTCTAAGTAAATAGTTTCATTGTTTTCGGTATTATTTACCACCTCTGTAATTTTTCCATTTTCATCAATTTGCACAAACTCATTTTTTTCCCATTTAATTTTAACACCATTAATTTCTGTTGGTAATTGAATACCAGATTTTAATTCGGAAAGTGAACTTAAATTTTTAGTTAATAATTTTTCAGCTTGCTTAATATCATATTGAAAATTATTGATTGTAACTGTTCCCATTAAAGTATTCACAGCAAGTGGTAAATTTGTATCAACTTTTAATGTTACTTTATATTTTCTTGGTTGAATCAAGTAAGTGTTTAATTCAGCTAAAGTAGTTTTAATA
>JALWEZ010000013.1 GCA_027039165.1 Candidatus Moraniibacteriota bacterium | reverse complement strand
ATTTTTGTCTCTTTTTTCTTTTAAAAGAATTAGTGGTATCACTAATAATGCATATATCATATTTAATTTTTTTAGCAATGCGTTACTTATATTAAATGGATTTGCATGAAATATCTCATGAGGAGTTATAAATAATGAAGAAATATCAGCTAAACTAACCGACATTATTGATTTATGTTCGAATATAGAGAAATAAAAAAAAGAAAACCATGATGGAAATGATGCATAAAAGAAAAATATAGAATACATAATTATAGCTGTAATAAAAAATAGTATCACAGATTTAACAAAAGAGCGACTTTTTGCAAAAATTACATAAGCAACATATAGTGCTATCATAAAAACTGCAAAAAATACCATTATCCTTGTACCAAAATACTCAATAGCAGATGGTAAATTATCAAAAAATGTTACGTATATCGGATAAAGACCTCTCAAACTTTCATTTATATAAAAACTCCAATATCCACCTCCCTTAGTTGCAACAAAATCAATTAATGGAGGCAAAACAACAAGAGGAGTTGCTAAAATCATTAAATATTTTAATTTACTAGGTTTACATTTCAAAATATAAGACAAAACTATCCAGATTGATAAAAATGACAAAAGAAAAATTAAAAAGTCTTGCAAAATAAAATCTATTAGCATTTTTCCGCTAGAATAACTAAATTTTGCAGATACAGCTACAACAAAAAACCTTATGAAGATACTTGTTATAAATGCAACAAAAAATGTAAAATATTCACCATACTTTTTATCATTTTTATCAATATTTTTGGTAAAATTTACCCATTTCTTTTTTTTAAAACTAATGAGTCTTCTTGTATCTTTAGATATTATTTTTCTACATTTTTTTAAACATTTCATTATACTAATTTAATTATTCTTATTCTTTTATATTTTACTTTAAAGTTTTCATATTTAATAGTTGAATTTTAAATGAAAGTGTGTATAAGTTGTGCATAAATTGTATATAAATCTAGTTATCCCTTTATTTGTAATGTGAAAAGTTATTAACATTTTATGCACAACTCACGAACAAAATGTTCCACGTAGAACATTTACGTCCAAATTATTTATAATAATTCCATGTTCTACGTGGAACTTTTTAAACATCTTTTTTGTTAAAAACTGACCTTACGCACTAGCATTTCAGTAATAGCTTTTATTAAGTATTTATTTAAAAAAGTATAGAAGTGCTTACTAATGGATATTATACAGGAAAATCTTTTGAAAAAGCAGTTGAACAGATATTCGGCGCTGAAGTAGAAATAGCTAAAAGAAATGAGTTACATAAATTTAAAGTTATCCCAAAAGATGGGTGGTTGAGAGAAGTTTTGCTTGGCTAGAAAAATCCAGAAGATTATACAAAAATTGCGAAAGATTACTAAGTTCTAGTCTAGCAATGGTTAAACTAGCATTCATTAGAGTTTTAATGAAAAGATTTTAGACAGGCTCTAAGAAAGTATGTATACTATTCACCTAAATAAGTTAATACATTGTTATAAAAATCATACAATACATTTTTATTTGAAAAATGATCCACTGCATCAAGAAAAAAAGTAGTTAATTGCATAAATGGATATATCTCTTGATTTTTGCTTAATTTCAGAACAGGTAAATTTGTATAATCTAATTTAGGCTTATTTTTAGTATATATTTCCCACTGTAGTTTATTATTTTTAATGAAAACTTCTCCTATATAATAAATTAATGATTCCATTAACTGTAATGATAATAATGTGTATCCAGATATATATTCAAAATGCAAATTAAACCATAATGGCAATTCTTCTTTATTAGACTCATAATTTGGTATAGGATTAACTCTTTCTATATAATTAGAAACTTTATCCCATAAATACATTAATGACTTAGGAGAAG
>JALWEZ010000012.1 GCA_027039165.1 Candidatus Moraniibacteriota bacterium | reverse complement strand
ATACATATTAGAAATTTTCCTAATTCTCTATTCGATAAGTATGGAGGACATTGGGTAGATGTGCCAACTGATGGTAATTATGTAAAAATTGTTTGTAATTTTAGTAATTCTTTTGCAGCACTTAAAAATGACGGTTCGATTTCAGCATGGGGATATCCAGATACTGGGGGATTTGGAGCTCCTACTGATAGAGGGTATATGGATGTTGTGGCAAATCAAGTAGCATTTGCAGCTATAAAAAGTAACGGTTCAATAACTTCTTGGGGATTAAATAGTGGAGGCGGAAGAGGAGAGCCATTTTTTTGGGATAGAAATTATAAAAAGATTATTCCATTAGAAAATGGTTTTGTAGGTATCAAGGAAAATGGTTTTAAGTTTATGTGGGGACACTGAGCATTTTTATAATAAAACTTGACTTTATATTTAAGCAATGTATAATAATAATATCAACAGAATGTAGACGTGAAAGGAATACCTAAAAAACGTTTCAGTATGTTGGTAATTTTTATTTATTAATTTTCTAAAGAAATTATGCCTACAATTAATCAGTTAAAACGTAAACCAAGAAAAAGTAAGAATAAAAAGACTAAAGCTCCTGCAATGGAAACAGTCTTTAATACTTTAAAGAATAAATCAGTTAAATCACAAGGACCTTTCAAGAGAGGAGTTTGTATAAAAGTATCAACAGTAACACCTAAAAAACCTAATTCTGCTCTTAGGAAAATTGCGCGTGTGAAACTTACAAATGGTATGGAAGTTACAGCGTACATTGGCGGAGAAGGACATAATTTACAAGAACATTCAATAGTAATGATAAGAGGTGGTAGAGTAAAAGATTTACCAGGTGTAAGGTATCACGTAGTACGTGGAGTACTTGACTGTGCTGGTGTAGAAGGTCGTGAACAAGGACGCTCAAAATACGGTACAAAAAAACCAAAAAAATAATCTAACTTTTAACGATAATAATACAATAAATATATGGCTAGAAGAAAAAAAGTATATAAAAAGTCATGGCGACCAGATCCAAAATTTAATAATATCTTATTAGGTAGATTTATAGGTCAAATCATGCTTGACGGAAAAAGAACAGTTGCTGAGAGAATTGTTTATGATGCATTGGACATAATACATGAAAAAACTAAAAAAGGTGGTGTAAATGTTTTTGAACAAGCTCTTAAAAACGTATCTCCTCTAGTGACTTTAAAATCAAAAAGAATTGGAGGAGCTAATTATCAAGTTCCTGTGCCAGTAGTGGGCGATCGTCGTCAGACTCTTGCGATGAGATGGATAAGAGAGGCTTGTAGAAAGCAAAAAGGAAAGTCTATGGCTGAAGCTCTTGCTCAAGAGTTATTAGCTGCTAGTGAAAAAGAAGGAGCTGCTATGAAAAAACGTGAAGAAACTCACAAAATGGCAGAGGCAAATAAGGCATTTGCACATTTTGCTTAATAAAAACAATTGTATTAATTAAATAAAAAAATATTATGGCACGAATGACGCCAATGGAAAAAGTGAGAAATATAGGAATTATTGCTCACATTGATGCTGGTAAAACTACAACAACAGAACGTGTACTTTATTACACAGGAGTTAGTCACAAAATAGGTGAAGTGCACGATGGAGATGCTACTATGGACTGGATGGAGCAAGAACAAGAGCGAGGTATAACTATTACTTCTGCGGCAACGACTTGTTTTTGGAAAGAATACCAGTTCAATATAATTGATACTCCAGGTCACGTTGATTTTACAGTAGAAGTTGAAAGATCTATGCGTGTACTTGATGGTGGAGTAGTTGTATTTGATGGTAAAGAGGGAGTAGAGCCTCAATCAGAAACGGTTTGGAGACAAGCAGATAAATATAAAGTTCCTAGAATTTGTTTTATAAATAAAATAGATAAAGATGGAGCTGACTTTTATCGTGCATATCAATCAATTGTAGATAGATTAACTCCTAATGCAATTCCAGCTCAAATGCCTATTGGAGAGCGAAATGAATTTGAAGGAGTTGTTGATTTAATTACAATGGAAAAAGTTACTTTTGCTGGTAAAATGGGTATAGATGTGATTAGAGAAGAATGTCCTGCTGATTTAAAGGAAAAAGCTGAGCAAATGCGAGAGGCTTTAATAGAAAAAGCAGTTGAACAAGATGAAAAATTGATGGATAAGTACCTAGGAGGAGAGGAAATTTCTATTGAAGAATTAAAGGGTGCGATGAGAAAAGGAGTTATAAATGGAGAACTTATACCAGTGTATACTGGAACAGCATTGCAAAACAAAGGTGTGCAATTAGTTTTGGATGCAGTAGTTGACTTTTTACCCGCTCCAAATGAAATTCCTGCTATTGTAGGTAGAGATGTAGATGATGAAGAAAAAGAGATTACAAGAGAATCTAATGATGATGCTCCTTTCTCCGCACTTGCATTTAAAGTTGCAACTGATCCATTTGTAGGACAACTTATATTTTTTAGGGTATATTCTGGTTCTATAAAAGCTGGTTCATATGTATTTAACACAGCAAGTAATAAAAAAGAGAGAGTGGGTAGAATTCTAAGGATGCATGCAAACAATAGAGAGGAAGTAGAAGAACTTTATGCTGGTGAAATAGGAGCTTTGGTTGGTATGAAATCAACAAGAACAGGAGACACTCTTTGTGATCCGGAAAATAAAGTAATTCTTGAGTCTATTGAATTTCCAGAGCCTGTTATTTCAATTGCAGTTGAGCCAAAAACTAAAGCTGATCAAGAAAAAATGGGAGTAGCTCTTGGAAAATTATCTGATGAAGATCCTACTTTTAAAGTTTATACTGATGAAGAAACTGGGCAGATAATTCTTTCTGGAATGGGTGAATTGCATCTTGATATTTTGGTTGATAGACTAAAACGTGAGTTTAAAGTTGAGGCAAATATAGGTCAACCTCAAGTTTCTTATAGAGAAACAATTACAGCAGAAGCGGAGGGAGAAGGGAAGTTCGTGCGTCAATCTGGTGGTCGTGGTCAATATGGTCATGCAAAAGTTAAAGTCGAGCCACAAGAGTCAGGTAAAGGATTTGAATTTGTAAATGAAATTAAAGGTGGAGTTATTCCTCAAGAATATATCAAGCCAACAGCAAAAGGAATCGAAGAAGCGCTTGATAATGGAGTTTTGGCAGGTTATCCAATGGTGGATGTAAAGGTTACTTTGTTTGACGGTTCATTTCATGATGTTGACTCGTCTGAAGCAGCGTTTAAAGTTGCTGGTTCAATGGCAGTGAAAGATGCTGTAAAGAAAGCTAATGCTGTTATATTGGAACCTATCATGAAAGTTCAAGTTACTACTCCAGAAGAGTTTATGGGTGATGTTGTAGGAGATATTAGTTCTAAACGTGGAATAATTAAAGAAATGAATGATAGTGGAGAAGGGAATGCGATTGTGAAGGAAATAAATGCAGAAGTTCCTCTTTCATCTATGTTTGGTTATGCAACTCAACTTAGATCAATGTCACAAGGTAGAGCGAATTATGTAATGGAATTCTTGCACTATTCAGAAGTTCCAGCAAATATTGCGCAAGAGATAATTGGAGAAGATAAAAAATAATTTTTTCCATCTAAAAAATCAAAACAACCTCGGTTATGGGGTTGTTTTTGACTTATGATAAATATTGATATATTATTTAAAATATAAACAGAATTTAAATTTGATATGAATTACGAAAAACATACTCTTAATAACGGTTTGAGAATCATACTTGTGCCAATTAAAGACATGACAACAGCTACTACTTTTACAATTGTAGGTACTGGCTCTAGATATGAAAATGAAAAAGAGAATGGTCTAGCTCATTTTTTGGAGCATATGTTTTTTAAAGGAACGAAGAAACGACCAAATGCAATGAAAATATCCAAAGAATTAGATACATTGGGAGCAAAATACAATGCTTATACTGGGCAAACTCAAACAGCTTATTTTGCGAAAGTGTCATCAGAAAAAATTCTAGAGGCGATGGATGTTATGCATGATTTGTATTTAAATGCAATACTTGATGAAAAAGAAATTAAAAAAGAGTCAGGAACAATTGTGCAAGAAATAAATATGTATGAAGACATGCCATCAAGTGATGTACATAATCAATTTGAAAAATTATTATACGGTGAAAAGCATCCTTTAGGGAGACCAATTCTTGGACCAAAGGAAAATGTTTTGAACTTTAAAAGAAAAAATTTTGTGGAGTATCTTGAAAGGTGTTATAGTGCAAAAAATACTGTAGTTGTGGTAGCTGGAAATTTTCCAAAGACAAAAGTTCTTGAAAAAATTAAAAAAGATTTTTCTGCTATGAGTTCAGGAGAAAAACCAGTTTGTGAGTTGTTTGTAAAAACTCAAAAAGAGCCAAAGCTTTTAATAAAAGAAAAAAAGACAGATCAAACTCATTTCCTTTTGGGAGTGCATACCCCAGGGTTTTTGGATGAGAATAAATATGCCATTAGTATACTTACAAGTATTTTAGGTGGAGGAATGAGTAGTAGATTGTTTTCTGAAGTTCGAGAAAAAAGGGGCTTAGCGTATAATATTCGTGCAATGAGTGATTTTCACAAAGACACTGGCTCCTTTGTTATTCAAGCTGGAGTAGAGCATAAAAATCTAGAGAAAACTATAGAAATTATACTAAGAGAAATAAGAGATATAGTAAAAAATGGAGTGAATGAAGAAGAATTTAATCGTGTAAGATCTGGATTTGCAGGACGTATTTCTTTTGGATATGAAACTAGTGATGATATAGCGCAAAAGTTTGGAGCACAAGAAGTTACAAAAGATGAGATAATGCTACCTAAAGAACTTCTTAAAAAAATAAATGAAGTAACTATAGAGCAAGTACATGAGGTAGCTAAGCAAATTTTTGTAAATGATAGTTTAAATCTTGCTATAATAGGTCCTCATAAAGAAAATAAAGATTCACTTAAAAAAATATTAAAAATATGATTAAAAGGTTAGTATTCGCTGTATTTGTTTTTGGCGTTATCTTAAATTTATCGGCTTGTAGTAAAAAATCATCAAAAGAAAATACAAAAAAAATTGATTATATAGCAGAAGTTCAAAATGAAAATTCTAAAAATTAGCTTTAATTTTTGTAAGGGAAAATGAAAGCTAAAATAATAACATTAAACTGAGATAAAGTTGTCATTTTGTGACCTATTTCGTAATCTGCATTAATAACTAAATTTTATAATTATGGAGCTAATAGATGGTAAAAAAATTTCAAATAAAATGTTGGATACTCTAAAAAGTCGAGTGAAAACTTTTGGTTTTGTGCCAACTATTGCAGTTTTACTTATAGGAGAAGATAAATCTTCAAAAGTGTATGTAAATATAAAGAAAAAACAAGCAGAGAAAATAGGAGTTGAATTTAATCTCTATGTAATGGAAAGTGGTGTGGAACAAGACATTATAATCGATACTATATCTTTTTTGAATAAAGATAAGGATGTGGATGGTATAATTGTGCAATTGCCATTACCTAAATATTTAGATACAGATAAAATCATAGCATCAATCGATAAAGATAAGGATGTGGATGGATTCAAAAAAGAAAATATAGACGGATTTATAAAAGGCAAAAAAGATGTAATTGCTCCAGTGTTTCCAAAAGCACTTTTAAGACTTGCTCAAAGCACTCTCTTGGATTTGTCAAAAAAGAAAGGGGTTATAATAGGTAAATCTGATATTTTTGTAAAAGCTATGGTTGCAATGGGTAAAAGTAAAGGACTTGAAATAGTAGAAGTGTCTTGTAGTGAAATTGTAAAGAATAAAAATATTATAAAAG
>JALWEZ010000011.1 GCA_027039165.1 Candidatus Moraniibacteriota bacterium | reverse complement strand
AATAGGGTGAAAAAATTAGTAATTTCATTTAATTTTTGTATAGCTTAATATTTTATAATTATAACATAAATACAAATAGAATTTTGAAAATGTGCTATAATGTTTGTATACAATTCAAAGTCTATAGGTAATATGGTTTTATTTTTTTTATATTTTAATTTTTTTATTTTTGGGATAATAATAGGCAGTTTTTTGAATGTCGTTATTTATAGACTTAAATCTGAAGAGGGAGGTATACTAATGGGCTCTTCTCACTGTAGAGATTGTAATCATGAGTTATCTTGGAAAGACAATATTCCGCTTTTTAGTTATCTTTCACTAGGAGGAAAGTGTAGATACTGCAAAAATAAAATTTCTCTTCAGTATCCAATTGTAGAGTTTTCCACAGGTTTGTTATTTGTTTTGTCTGCTACAGGTTTTTTAAACTCAAATTTTATAAAAGAAAGCGTTATCGTTGCGATTTTGACAGCTTTGGTTTTTGCTGGAATGCTTGCAATATTTGTATACGACTTAAAGTATATGGAAGTTCCTATGATTGTTGTGTACATAAGCGGAGCACTTGCAACTGCTTCTATTTTTCTAAATAAATCATACAATTTGCATGATTTTTTGTTTCACTTATTGTCTGCAATAGTGGCTTTTTTGTTCTTTTTTAGTTTTAGTTTTTTTTCAGATGAAAAATGGATGGGATATGGTGATGGATACATTGCTTTTGTGATAGGTTTAATACTGGGTCCTTTTTGGACTTTTGTGGCACTCCTTGTAGCTGTTTGGAGTGGTAGCATTGTAGGAATATTTGCTATTTTACTTAAAGGAAAAAATATGAATTCAGCCTTGCCTTTTGGACCATTTCTTATAAGTGGATTATTCATGGCGTTTTTTTTGATGAAGTTTTTCCCTAATTTACTGGACTTTATGAAAATTTAATCGAGTAAGTTAGTCAAATGCAAATAATTTGTGATATAATATAAATATTAAAAAAATAATTTATTCAAAGAAAAAAGGTTTTTCTGTAGGAGAAACTTTACTTGCATCATTTGTACTTATTGTGGGTATTGTATCCATAGTAGAACTTGCTTCAAAAAATATAATACATACTGCAAATAGTCGCAGTGTGGTAGTTGCCTCACAGCTTGCTCAAGAAGGAATTGAACTTGTGAGAAACGCAAGGGACAATAACGCAGGACGCAGATATTTAGACAAAAAACAAGATGTGTCACCGCTTACAGATGTATTTAAAGGGTTTAGTTCTTGCATAGGAAATGTAGACTATTTGACTTATTATAGTAATGGACTTGTTTGTGATTCTGAATTAAATCTAAAAGTAGACGTAAATGGTTTTTATAAAATTTCAAGTGATTCAAGTTCTAATTTTAAGAGAAGGATTATTTTGAATGGTTCAGGGACTCCTGTAAATTCTTATAAGGTTTATAGTATAGTTACTTGGGGCAATACTTCTGTTCCAAACAATATCAGTGATTGTTCTGTTTCTAATAAATGCGTTTTTTCTGAGACGGAGCTTACTAGTTGGATTTCAAAAGATTAGAAATAATTTCTCAATATATTTATGAAACAAAAAAATAAAAAAGGATTTACTCTTATAGAACTTATGATAGTTATAGCAATTATTACTATAATGACTGCTATAATATTAACTATTGATTCCAAGGGTAATGATAAATTAAAATTAGAGACTACTGCTAGAGAAGTTGTTTCTATAATAAGAACTGCACAAAATAATGCACTTTCTGGAAAGCAATTTCTTGATAAAAGATCTTGTTTTTTTGAATTTAAGCTATTAGCTAATTCATACACTATGGAAGGAGAGTTTTATGATCCAGCTAAAGAAGCTAATTGCGTTTCTCCGTTTGTAGAAGTTATTAATGCTGGAAATCTTCCAAAAGGTGTAAATATTAGCTCTGTTTATGATGGGAATGTAGTATCAAGTATAGGTTTTAAAGTGCCATTTGGTAATATTGTGGCAGATCATGGAGTATATGATAGTGGAGAATCAATTAAAAAAAGCATTAGAATGACTATTAGTAATGGTGGTGGATTAGATTATGTGATTTGTATCTCACCATCTGGTAGAATTGATGAGTTAGGTATAACTTCTGATCCGTGTGATAACTAAAATATATGAAAAATATTACGAAAAAAACAAAGAAAGGCTTTACTCTCATAGAGATGATTATATCAGTTGCAATCTTTAGTATAATTATGACTGCTATAGTAGTTACTTTCTCTAGTTATATAAAAACTAACAGATACTCAAGAATTGTGCAGAGAAATTTAGAAAGTGTTCAATTTGCTTTTAATTACATGGCAAAAACTCTTAGAGTAAGTAATATTATAGAAGGGGAAGGTGATGATGAAAATATATTTACCTATAGCAAAGCTCAAACTTGTACATATTTTTATCTAAAGGATGAAGCTTTGTGGTATAAAACAGTAAAATTAGCTGATGTGCCACCAACAGTGCCTGGTGGAACAAAAGAGGGGGATAAATGTGGCAAAAAAGCGGCTTACACTGGAGTAAGTGCTATAAAACTTACTACTGGAAATGTGAAAAATTTAAAATTTGATTATACTTATACATCTCGTGGAGATGAAAGTGCGACTCCTCCAATTCCTCCTACTGTGGGGCGAGCTACTTTTTCAGCAGCTATTGAAGATAAGACTACATCTACCGGTTTAATATGGGCACAAACCTCGGTTTCGTCTTTGAATTATCCAGGAGAAATATCATTTTAGTGATTAAATCTTATTACACATTATATTATGAATAAAAATTTAAACAAAAAAAAGAAAGGTTCAGTTTTGGTTTTTGCGATTATTGTGCTTTCTGTTATGACTGTTACAGTACTTGGATATGCGCACATTACTCAAATGCAGATTACGAATTCACTAAATACCAAGAATTCAGCTGTAGCTTTTCATACAGCTGAAATAGGATTAGAAAAAATACTTCTTGAGATTTACAAAAACTCAAATAACCTAAATACACTCAATGATTTAGCAACTAAATTAGGTGGCACTTGTGATCCAGTTACTGCATCTATAAAATTACCTGGGAAAGATTTTGAATTTAGTTTCAAAGAAAGGATTATTAAGAGTGGAGAAGAGAAAGATGAAGATGTGGAAGATTGTAATACAGTTTTGGCTGATATTTCTTATATAAAAACAGTAGGAAAACATAGTCAAGTTGCAAGAGCATTTTATCAGGAATTAAAAAGCAGCTTAAAAAGGGACTTAGTTGCTCACTGGAAATTTGAAGATAATATAGATGCGTTGGTTTATAATATCAACTACCCTGGTTCACCAACTGCAAAAGACAGTTCTGATAACAATCACATCCTAACACTTTGTCCGATTGACAATGGAGATCATAAATTAGCAGATGGAGGAGTAAGTGGAAATGAGGCTTTTGATTATTGTTATCATTATGAAAATACTGGTTCTCCTGCTCCAGATCCTGCAGTTCTTGGGGATGTCAGTGATCCTGATGATTATAGTTTAGATGATTCTGTTTGGATGGATCACGGTGGTGCATTTGATAAGAGTGCTCATGCAATGGAAGAAAATCATGGAAGTGCGTGGGGAGTTCAAGGTAGTGCAGATGGTTATAAAGAAACTAGTGGTATAGTTGATGAATATAGGGGCACCCCTCTAGAAGGTGCGTTGCATGGAATTAGGGGGCAGGCATTGTATTTTAATGGAAGAAGTAATTATCTAACAATGAATACTTCTAAGAGTACTAGAACAAATTATGTAAAAGATGAAGATGATTTAAAATTTGGCGATGCTTTATCTATATCTATTTGGTTTAAGTTTGAAGGAGATTTAAGTGATGGAATTGATGCGTTTATCTTGGGTAAATATAATGATGCTAGTAATAAGGGATATAAGCTTTATATAAAAGATTCAAATAAGAAAGTTTGCGTTAAATTAGATACTGTTAATAAATGCAGTGATAGTTTTACATTGAATGATAGTAATTGGCATCATGTAGTTATTACTTGGGATAGTACTATCGCAGATAAACATGTGGATATGTACATAGATAATTCAAAACAGTCACCTGGTTCAAAAGTTTCACCATTGCATACAGATAATTCAAAGTTTATGATTGGAGGAGTATATCAAAGATCAGATGATACTGAACCTTATTTACCAGTGCCATATGTGTTTCCTCATGCGGATTTAGAAGAACCTTTTAAAGGTTATTTAGATGATATTAGAATGTATAAAAGAAAGCTGTCTTCTATGGAAATTGAAAGGTTGTACAATAGGAAAATATAATTGGATAATTTTTACAAATATAATGAAAGATATAGAAGATAGGATAGATAGACTTAGAAAAGAGATTGATAGATTGAGGTATTTGTATCACGTAAAGGACGATCCAAATGCGGACGATGTGGTTTATAGCTCACTTATGAGTGAATTAAAACAATTAGAAGATAAGTATCCCAAGTATAAAAGTCTTACAAGTCCAACACAAAGAATTGGTTCGGCTCCTCTGGAAAAATTTGAAAAAGTAGTTCATAAGGTGAGACAATGGTCTCTTTCGGACGTCTTTTCTTTAGAAGAATTAAAACAATGGGAAGAGAAGAATTTAAGATTTGCTCAAAAAAATCAAATACCATTAAAGAAAAACATTGAGTATTCTACAGAAATTAAAATCGATGGACTAAAAGTTATACTTAGTTATGAGCGAGGTGAATTAGTAACTGCGTCAACAAGAGGGGATGGAAAAGTTGGAGAAGATATTACAAAAAATGCAAGAACTATAAAATCTATTCCACTTAAATTGCCTTTTGGAATTGATATAATAGTTGTTGGTGAGATTTGGCTTCCTGAGAAAGAATTTAAGAGAATTAACAAAGAGCGCTTAGAAAGTGGTGAGATGCTTTTTGCTAATGCAAGAAATGCTGCAGTTGGTTCTGTGAGACAGTTGGATTCAAAAATTACAGCTAATAGAAATTTATCAACTTTTATTTATTCTATAGATTATTTAGATAAGTTGAATTCAGATTTAGATATCCCCAAAACTCAAACTGAAAGTTTAAAACTTCTTGAAAAATTAGGATTTAAAATAAATAAAAATTATAAAGTTTGCAAAAATCTTTTGGAAGTGGAAAAATATTATGAGTATTGGACTCAAAAAAGAGATAAACAAGAATATGGAATTGATGGTTTAGTTATAAAGATAAATGATAGAAAGATTCACAAGTTATTAGGATACACTGGAAAAAGTCCAAGGGGTTCAGTTGCTTATAAATTTCCAGCTCAAAAAGCAACAACTATTGTGGAGGATATAAAAGTCCAAATAGGCAGAACCGGAGTAGTAACTCCAGTTGCTCATCTAAAGCCGGTTTTTGTGGATGGTTCTCTAGTAAGTCGCGCCACACTTCACAATGAAGACGAAATCAAGAGATTAGGGCTTAAAATTGGTGATACTGTAGTTGTACAAAAAGCAGGAGATATAATTCCAGATATTGTAGAAGTTCTTAAAAATTTGCGAAATGGGACTGAGAGAGAGTTTGATATGAAAGCAGAAGCTCAAAAAGAATGTGGAGCAGAGGTGATAAAAGAAACTATAGGAAACGGTTCTCAAAAAAGTAGTGCTTATTATTGTAAAAATAAAAATTCTTTTGTTATAAAAAAAGAAAATATAATCCATTTTGTAAGCAAGAAAGGTTTTGATATTGATGGACTTGGAGAAAAAATTGTGGAGCAACTCATGAATGAGGGACTTATAAGTGATGCTTCTGATTTATTTGAGTTAAAAACTGGAGATTTAGAGCCTCTAGAGAGATTTGAGAAAAAATCTGCTAGTAATTTAGTTAGCGCCATAGAAAACTCAAAATCAATTACAGTCTCTAGGTTTTTGTTTGCGCTTGGTGTAAGACACGTGGGAGAGGAAGGTGCAATTTTGATTTCTCAATTTTTATCAAAAAAAGAAATCAAAACTCCAAGTGAACTTGCAGAAGTTTGTAGTAATATTTCTCTGGAAGATTGGTTAAATGTGGATGGAATTGGTCAAAAAGCTGCACAAAGTATTTTGGATTATTTTAGCTGTCCAGAAAACAGAAAAATTTTGGATAATATGACTACTCATGGTGTAGTTTTGATTAGAGATAAAAATAGAGAAAATAAGTTAAATGGTAAAATTTTTGTGCTTACCGGCACCCTTGAAACTATGACAAGAGACTCTGCAAAAGAAAAAATAAGACTTGCAGGAGGAAAGGTTTCTTCAACTGTTAGCAAAAAAACAGATTATCTATTAGCTGGAAAAAAATCTGGAAGTAAATTATCTAAAGCTCAAAGTTTGGGTATAGAAATTTTGTCGGAGCAGGAATTTTTGAAATTGTTGAAATAATTTGGTATATGGATAAAAATATTATAGAAAAAGAACTAATTAAGTTTAGTTCAAAAGAAAGAAAAGAAGTTAATGAGAGGTTTTTTAAGACTGGAAAAGGTGAATATGGAGAGGGAGATGTATTTATGGGTGTGAGAGTTCCAGATATTAGGCTCGTTGCAAAAAAATATTTAGATTTAAGTTTGTTTGAATTAGAAAAAATCATTAAATCAAAATTTCATGAGATGAGATTGTGTGCTATTTTGATTTTAGTAGAGAGAAATAAGCTTGCAATAAAGAAAAATGACTTAAATCTCCAAAAAGAAATTTTAGATATTTATTTGAGTAACTTAAAGTATGTAAATAATTGGGATTTAGTTGATTTGTCAGCTCATTATATATTAGGACAAGCAATTCTTACTGGTTTAATAGAAGAAAATTTTTTGGATAAATTGGTAAAATCAGATGTTTTATGGGAGAGGAGAGTTTCAATTATAGCAACTTGGATTATGATAAGAGCTGGAAAATTTGACACAACTCTTAGACTTTCAAAAATACTTTTAGATGATAAAGAAGATTTAATGCACAAAGCTGTTGGTTGGATGCTTAGAGAAATTTACAAAAAAGACGAAAAAGTTGTTGAGGATTTTATAAAGAAAAATTATTCTCAAATTCCTAGAACCACGCTTAGGTACGCTATAGAAAAAATGGAAGAAAAAAAACGTAAAAAATTTTTAAAAGGAGATGTTTAGTATAAGTTTCAGATAAATTTTTAGATAGACTTCTAGAAGCTTGCTATGATTTCGTATGAAAATTTAACAAAATTTCTATTTTATATTATAATATAAAATGTAACTAAATAAAATTTAAATAGTTACATTTATAAGATTGTTCTTTTAAAAAATCTTATATTATTTTAATTTAAGGAGAAATTTTGAGAAATTTCAAAGACGAGTTAGTTGGTTTTATTGTTTGGATACTTGGAGCAGTTTATCTTATTCTTGGACAGTATGCTTTTTTTTGGGGCTCTGGAGAATATAGCGAACTTCAACAAGTAGTTCAGATATTTTTTGTTTTTATTAGCATTGTATTCTTGTTAATGATACCTTTTAAAAGTGTTCGTAATGATGATACTAATTTTGAGTTTAGACAAGATATGTCTATGAGCACAAAGATAAAAGGTAGAAATATTAAACCTAAAGAATTTGAGAACTTAACTCAAAAAATAGGTTGTAATAATCAAAATAGTACAGAATTATCTTCTAATAATGAAGAGATTGAATTGGCTAAAATCAAAGCAGAAACTGAAAGAATAAAAATTGAGGCAATGCTTGAGAAAGTTAGAATCGATCTTGAAAAAGAAAAATTAAATGCAAAAATGGAATTGTTTAAAATTCTATTAAAAGAAAAATTAGTGGAGAGTAAAAAATTGGTAGATATTCAATCTTTAATGAAGAATGCTAATATGAGCACTCCAGAAAAATTGAGTCTTTTAAAATTATTAATATCCACAAATAATGCGGATAAAAAGTTACTTAAATGAAATCTTACCAACACAAAATTGTGTTGGTTTTTTGTTACACAAATAAAAATAAATAAAGAATACTATGTTATAATTATATTAAAATTAAGGCTAAAATAAATTTATGACACATGTAATTTATGACAACAAAAAAGGAAAGAAAATACGTGTTAATAAGGACGTGTTAAGTTTCAGACCTTCTGTTTATGGAGTTATTTTAAAAGAAAATAAAGTTTTACTTATAAAATACACTGATGGGATTTATGACATACCAGGTGGTGGAATAGAAAAAGGAGAAACTATGGATATTGCGCTAAAAAGAGAAATATTTGAAGAAGTGGGACTGGAATTTGAAAGTAAAAAAATAATAGATTGTAGAGAAAATTTTTTTAGAACAAGATCACATGGATTTACTCATTCTATAAGGATTTATTATTTATTAAGTGGAATCACGGGCACACCAAATCTCAATAATTTGGATAAATATGAGCAAAAATATGTTGAAAGTGTTGAGTGGATTTCGCTTGATAAGTTAAATAATTCATTTTTTCATGAAAATTCAAAAAAATTAGAAATCATACAACTAGCCTCAGAAATGTAGTGTATTTGATATTATTTTTAGTTAGTGTTAGAAATACTTTTAAACATTTTTCCATGTCCAGGAATGATATAATCTGCGATTTCTAAAAGTTTTTTTCTGCTATTTATTAAATCTTTCATATTCATATCTATTGCTTTTGATTGATCTTTTTTATGAATATCTAAAATTTGTTTTTCATCATCAACCCACCAAAATACATCCCCTGCTATTGCTATTTTGCTATTAGTAGTCTGTATTATTAAAGAAATGTGTTCTGATACATGGCCAGGAGTGTTTAATATTTCAATGTCGTTACCTAATACATTCTTGTTGTATTCAGATATAATATCACCATCATATAAAAAATTACTATCATAAGTCACATGCTTTGCATTTTTGAATAAACCGGCAAGTAAAGTATGATCTGGATGACGATGAGAGAGAAAAACATAATCAATTTCATCAGTATTTAAATTTTCTCTAGCTAATGAATTTAGCAAAGCTTCTCTATTACATCCAGGATCCGTTATGATTTTTTTATCATTACTTAAAATTAAACAAACCGTTGAGCTAGCTTTCCAACCGTTTTTAATTTCTCTAGCGTATCCCTCAACCAAAACCTTTACTTTTATCATAAGTTTTTTGACATTTATATTTTTTGAGGAAGCGGAGGGATTCGAACCCTCGGTCCACGTTAATGGACTACGGTTTTCAAGACCGGCGCCTTCGACCACTCAGCCACGCTTCCAACATCTAACTTTTTATATTCTATCACATAGAGAAAATATTGTAAATATGTGCTATACTTAAAATAATAAATATCAAAATAATATTACTATGATATCTAAAAATAATAACACACCAGTCAATAAATTGGCAAGTAAAAGAAAATTCAAAAGTGAGAAGAAAATAGAGGATTTTGTGCGTGCTCCTAGAAAAAGAAATTTAAATAAGTCTTTAGAAAATAAAATAAATAAGAGAGATAAAATAACTATTGATAGATATGGAGAGCAAAAATTTGAATACGAAACAAATAACAGTGAATACTTAGAAGATCACACTGAAGATATAGTTGTAAGCTGGAGAGGGCCTGAATATGAAGTATACAAAAAGAGTAATAGATGGTATGCAGGTGTGGCTAGTATATTGATTTTACTTATAATTTATGCAATATATGCAAATAATCCACTTATGGTTATAATATTTGTTCTTGTTAGTTTTGTAGGTTATTCTTATTTACAGACCCCTCCTAGAGTTACAGATTTTGCTATAACTTATGAGGGAATAATTGTCGGGGATAGAATATATAGATATGATGATATTCATTCGTTTTGGATTTTTTATGAACCACCTCATACTAGAATAATAAGTTTGAGAGTAAATGGAACACTTGCTCCTTATGTGCATATCCCTCTTCATCAATTAGACCCAGTTGATGTAAGAGAAGCGCTTATGAATTTTATCCCAGAAGAGAAACAAGAAGAAACAATAGTAGATACAGTAGAAAGAGTTCTTCACTTATAGATTGTAAACAAACATAAAAATGATTACACAACAGGATATAATATATTTTTTGCTTACTGATAGATTTTGTGATTATGATAAAAACAATAATTTTGATGTAAAAAAGGACGATATAAGACGCTATCACGGAGGAGATTTTGCTGGAATAATTAAGAAAATCCCTTATCTGAAATATCTAGGTATAACTGCTATTTGGATAACTCCAGTGTATTTGAGTGTAGGAAGTGTGGGGGAGAGTGATGGTTATCATGGATATTGGGCTTTGGATTTTGAAAAAATTGACCCACACTTGTATTCAAAAAATAAAAAAATAGGTGAGTACAGTAAAGAATATTTAAAAAATCTCTGTGACATACTGCACGAAAATAATATAAAGGTTGTGCTTGATATTGTTGTAAATCACACAGGATATCATAATGATAAATATATTAATTACAAAGATAAAAAAATAAAAGATGAGTGGTTTAATTCAGAAGAAAACAAATCCGACATAGTTAAATCAAAGCTGTGTGGTTTGCCTGACATAAATTGTGCAAATGTAGATGCTTCTGATTATCTAGTAAATAATGTACTTGATTGGATAGAAGAAACTGGAATTGATGCTTTGAGGATGGATACAGTTAAGCATGTAGAGGGTGCGTTTTGGCATTTTTTCAAATCTTATGTAAAGGGAAGTCACAGAGATATAACGCTAATTGGAGAGGATTTGGAGTATGATATAGAAAAGATTTCCAGTTATCAAAAAGATCATGATTTTGATACACTTTTTGATTTTCCACTAAATTCTGCTCTCAAAGATGTGTTTATAAGGAATAATAGCTTTAGGCTTCTAGCTAGACCTAGACTTAGTGATGATGAGACTCCTGGTGTGCTTGATATGGATAGAAATTATACAAATGCAAATAGACTAGTTACACTTCTGGATAATCATGATATAGGTAAGAGATATATAAGCGAGATTTTTGATGAAGTGGGTGAGTGGGATAAGGATTTAGCGAAAGAAATTTTTAAATTATCTCTACTTTTTATCTTTACAACTAGAGGTATTCCTCAGATTTACTATGGTACAGAGATTGCTCTAGAGGGTGATAGTGAGCCGGACAACAGAAAAGATATGCCTTGGGAGTTGTTTAAAAATGATTATCCAGAAAAACTTCCAGAGTACAAAAAAGAAATTTTTGACTATACTAGAGAGCTTATAGAAATAAGAAAAAGAAACCTTTCTATAACAACTGGGTATTTGTTTACGCTTTATGTAGATAAGTTTATATATGCTTATATGAGAGAGTTTAAGGGTAATACTGTAATTGTTGTGCTAAATAATGGCCTCTGTGATATGAATTTGCCACTAACTATTGAGATATTTAAAAATTCCAAAATTCCAAAGCGTATAAAAGACAATATAAAAGAAAAAGGTATGAGTTTCAAAAACCTGCAAAACGAATCAGAAAATTTCACCTTAGACACAGACGGTTGCTTAAATATAAAACTAAAAAGAAAAAGCGGAAAAGTTCTTCTGCTCAGTTGATTAAATTCATAAATTTAAAAGTAGGCTATTAAAATAATATTCAATATCTGCAAGAGAATGTTTAGTAGTTATGAAGTTTAACAACTTTGGTATAGTTTTAACCTTTGCTCGACAGACATTATTACTACAAACTGCTTTATAATCCTTTTCTTTGTAGGGATTATATATACACTCAACAAATATTATTCCAAGCGTGTCTTCTTTTTTATCATAGTCATCAATATTTTTTTGTGTATTATTAATATTTATTGCTTCATACGGATTACAAGAATATCTTATTATTGATTCTAATTTGCAATCAGAATTTTTTCTACAATCTGTAAAAACTTTTGAATCTGACCCATCATGTTGTTTTAGAAAGTGTTTTGGTTGTATGTTTGCTATAGGTTGTTCTTCTTTAGAAGAACAACCAGAAAGGGTGAGCGTAGTACAAATAAGCACTAGTAGTAGTATTTTTGTTATATTTTTGCGCATAGAATTTAGTTTTTTTGATTACGTTATATTTCAATTATACCATGCTAATTTCTAATTTATTTTTTCTGCATTATACTTTTCATTTTGTTTAGTGCATTTATATAAGCCTTTGCGCTTGCTACAATTGTATCTACATTTGCATCATTTCCACTTACAACTACGCCTCCTTTCGATAAGCGAACAATAGCCTCGCCTTGTGCATCTGTGCCTGGTGTTACAGATTTTATACTATAGAGCTCCATTGTATAATCCGAAGATGTGGCTTTTTTGATAGCGTCAAATATGGCATCAACTGTTCCATTCCCAGAGCCAGTTTTTTGAATTTGCTTACCGTTTACTTTTAGAGAAATTGTTGCACAGTGTAAGTTTTTGGTATAATCAGTAGAAGTTTTTATATCTATAAATTCAATAGCTTTCTCTTGTGAATTTTTGTGAAAAACTAGTGATAATATATCATCATCAAAAATCTCATGTTTTCTATCAGCAAGTTCTTTGAATTTTTCAAATATATCCAAAAATTCCTCTTCTTTTTCAGAAGAAAAGTCAAAACCAAGTTCTCTAAGTCTAGTTTTTAGAGCGTTTCTTCCAGAATGCTTACCTAACACCAATTGATTGCTTTTTAGTCCTACATCAGAGGCTTTCATTATTTCATAAGTTTCTGGGTTTTTGATTACGCCGTCTTGATGAATACCTGCTTCATGAGCAAATGCATTTGCGCCAACTATAGCCTTATTTGGTTGTACATCTATATTTGTTATACTTGAGACTAATTTGCTTAGAGTTGTTAATTTGGTGGTATCAATTCTTACTTCTTTTTTGAATAAATCTTGCCTTGTTTTAAGTGCCATGACGACTTCTTCTAGTGCTGCATTTCCAGCACGCTCTCCTATACCGTTTATCGTGCACTCTACTTGTCCAGCTCCAGCTAGTACTGCACTTAGTGAATTAGCTGTTGCCATCCCTAAGTCATTGTGACAATGGACAGAAAAAGTAGCTCTTTTGGAATTTTTTATATTTTTGAGAAGGTAGCTTATAAGCTCAAAAACTTCGCTTGGTGTAGCGTAACCTACTGTGTCGGGCACGTTTATGGTAGTAGCTCCAGCATCAATTACAGTTTCAAAAATCTCACACAAAAATTCTTTTTCACTTCGAAAAGCATCTTCTGCAGAAAACTCAACGTCATTTGTGAATGTTTTGGCAAGAGTTACAGCTTCTTTGGCTTTTTTTACAACTTCAGATTTGCTCATGTTTAGCTTGTGTTTCATGTGAATTGGAGAAGTGGCTATGAAAGTGTGAATTCTACTTTTTTTGGCGTTTTTTAGAGCTTTTCCTGCAAGAGTTATGTCGTTTTTATGAGCTCTAGAAAGTGCGCAAATTGTAGCATTTTTTATTTTTTCTGATATAGCAGAGACTGCTTCGAAATCGCCTTTACTTGAAGCAGGAAAACCAGCTTCTATTACATCAACTCTCATTTTTTCAAGTGCTAGAGCGATTTGTAATTTTTCTTCAAGCGTCATAGATGCACCAGGGCTTTGCTCACCATCTCTAAGAGTTGTATCAAAAATTGTTATTTTTTCGTAAGACATAAATTTATTAGTTAAGTAAATAAAAAACTCCACCGCGGGAGCTTATTTTTATACTAAAGAAATTTTTATATAAAAACTTAAGCCACCCAGACACCTAGAGTCTCAAGGAGTAGATTTTGATTTTTGCAAATAATTTTTTTTAGCATAGTTGAATTATATCATAGTTTTTTGGTAAGTAAAAATTATTAAATATTATGTTATACTATAAGTAACTTGTATAAATGAATAACAATTATATTATGAGATACACATATTGTCCACAGTGTGGAGTTGAGTTTGCTGAGAGTGAACAAGAAAGATTTAATAATGAGCAGAAAAATATCAGATGTGGAAACTGTCCTTTTGTTTTTTATAATAATCCAAATCCAGCAGTCTCTGCGATAATTAAAAATACAAAAGGCGAAGTTTTGCTTACAAAAAGAGGAATTGAGCCTTTTAAGGGTGATTGGGATTTGCCCGGTGGTTTTGTGGATTATGGAGAATTGCCAGATGAAGCAATGCTTAGAGAATTAGAGGAGGAGCTTGGCATAAAGAAGGTGCTTGATATGGGTTTTGTAGATATGTATAATGTTGATTATTTAAATGAAGGCAGAGAGGATGAAAAAATGAATGTTTTGACTATTGTGTTTGAAGTTTTTGTGGATGAATCAGAGATAACTGGAGCAAATGATGATGTAGAAGAATTTAAATTTTTGCCAATAGAGAAATTACCAAAAAACATTGCATTTCCCGAGCAAAAGAAATTTTTTGAGAGCGTATTTGGGGAGTAAATAGTAATAAGTAAGTTAATAAAGATGGAAAAATATAATCATAGAGAAACTGAAAAAAAATGGCAAAAATCTTGGAAAGATAGTGGTATTTACAAAACACAAAATAAACAAAAAAACAAAGAAAATTTTTATATTTTGGTAGAGTTTCCTTATCCTTCTGGGAATTTGCATGTAGGACACTGGTATGCTTATTCTGTGCCAGATATTTATGCTAGATTTATGCGCATGAATGACAAAAACGTACTATTTCCTATAGGATTTGATGCTTTTGGGTTACCAGCTGAGAACGCTGCTATCAAAAATAGTCTAAATCCCAAAGACTGGACAGAAAAAAACATTGATTATATGAAAAATCAAATTGAGTCGATGGGAGCAAGTTATGATTGGTCTAGAGAAGTTGTGACTAGTAGAGAGGATTATTATAAATGGACTCAATGGTTGTTTATCCAGTTATTTAATGCCGGTTTGGTAGTTTATGACAAGACAAGAGCTAATTGGTGTGCAAGTTGCAAAACTGTACTTGCAAACGAGCAAGTGATTGACAACAAATGTGAGCGCTGTGATACTGAGATAGAGAAAAAAGAAATGCCACAGTGGAAGATAAAAATTACAGATTATGCAGATAGACTTATAGATGATTTAGATGATTTGGATTGGCCAGAGGAAATTAAGACTTCTCAAAAAAACTGGATTGGACGTAGTGAAGGCGCAGAAATTGAGTTTAAAATCAAAAATTCAGAGCAAAAACTTACTGTTTTTACTACCAGACCAGATACATTGTTTGGAGTGACTTATATGGTTTTAGCTCCAGAGCACAATATAATAAATTCATTAAAAGAGAAAATTAAGAATTGGCAAGAAGTGAGTGATTATATAAAAAGTGCAGCTAAAAAAAGCGAAATTGAGAGACTAGCAGAAGGCAAGGAAAAAACTGGGGTGAAACTTGAAGGAGTTTTTGCAATAAATCCAGTAAATAATGAAGAAGTCCCAGTTTTTGTAGCTGATTATGTGCTAGCTGATTATGGTAGTGGAGCTATAATGGCAGTACCAGCTCATGATGAGCGTGATTTTGAGTTTGCCAAAAAGTTTAATTTGAGCATTAGGCAAGTAGTTGTGCCGTGCCATATAAGTAAAGATAATCCACCAAAAGAAGGATTAGAGGAAATAAAGAGAGATACTGTTGTTGTATTTTTAAAAGATAAAAGCACTGGAAAATTTGCACTTCTTAATTGGCATGGAACGCTTGAGGGAGTTACAACTAGCGTTATGGGAGGAATTGAGTTAGATCAAACCCCAGAAGAAGCAGCGAGTGCTGAAATAAGAGAAGAAACAGCTGTTCCAAATGCGAAACTTATAAAAAAGCTAGATGTGAGATTGGATGGAAAGTATTGTGCTTCTCACAAAAATCAAAATAGACTTGCAATGTATCAAACATTTTTGTTTGAAGTGGAGAATTTAGATAAACAAGATGAAATTGATGAAAGAGAAAAAAAAATTCACACACTAGCTTGGATTAGTGAAGATGAAGTAGAAAATGCTCTTACTACACATGATCATAAATTTCTCTGGAAACAACTTAGGAAGCAGTTTGCTATTACAGGTAGCGGAAGGCTTATAAATTCAGGGAAATTTAATGGAGAAGATAGTTTAGAAGTTAGAGAAGAAATTGTAAAAACTGCTGGGGGAAGAATTACAAAAACTTATAAACTTAGAGATTGGGGAGTGAGTCGTCAAAGATACTGGGGGTGTCCTATACCTATAATTCAGTGCTCTGATTGCGGATTTGTTGCAGAAAGTGATGAGAATTTGCCAGTGAAATTACCAGAAATAAAAGATTATCTACCAAATGATGATGGTAGAAGTCCACTTTCTAAAAGTGATGAATTTGTAAGTGCAATTTGCCCAAAATGTGGACAAAATGCAAAAAGAGAAACAGATACACTTGATACATTTGTGGATAGTAGTTGGTATTTCCTTCGCTACTGCGATCCAAAAAATGACCTTGAATTTGCAAGTAGCGAGAAACTAGATGATTTTATGCCAGTTGATTTCTATAGTGGTGGAGCAGAGCACACTACAATGCACCTTCTTTACTCTAGATTTTTTCATAAAGCACTATTTGATCTAGGACTAGTAAACGAAAAAGAGCCTTATAAAGCTCGGATGAATAGAGGACTTATACTTGGACCAGATGGAAACAAAATGAGTAAATCAAAAGGCAATGTAATTGATCCAGATGATATAGTGAGAAATTTAGGAGCAGATACCATGAGAATTTATCTTGCTTTTATAGGACCTTATAATAAAGTCGGAGCTTATCCGTGGAATCCAGAGAGTATAATTGGAGTTCGGAGATTTATAGAGCGTATTTGGAAATTGCAAAGTGTTTTGGTAGAAAAAGAAAATAAAAAGTTAGACATAGAACTTCAAAAAACCTTGAAACAAGTTACAGATAGCTTAAGTCAGATAAAAATGAATACAGGAGTTGCTTCTATGATGTCTTTGCTTAATTTTGTAGAAAAAGAAAAGGAATTAAGCAAGGTTCAGTTTGAATTATTTTTAAAAATGTTAGCTCCTTTTGCTCCGCATATTTCAGAAGAGCTTTGGTTTTTGCTGGGACATAAAAATTCTATTCACTTAGAAAAATTTCCAGAAGTTGACAGTAGTTTACTTAAAGAAGAAAACATTGAGATGGTTATTCAAGTAAATGGAAAGCTTAGAGATAGAATTGTTATAGAAATTGGTAAAACTGATGAAGAATTAAAAGAGTTGGCTCTCAGCAGTCAAAAAGTTCAAAATTACATAGGAAACAAATCTATAAAAAAAGTTATAGTTGTAAAGGGAAGAGTTGTAAATTTGGTTGTCTAAATTTTGAGCTAGTTTTAAATAATAAAACACTAATATTTATTAGTGTTTTTAATTTTTAACCATATTCGAAATCAATATATTTTTTCAAGAAGTTAGTTAGTTGTTCTATATTCCCATCACTTGTGAAGAATACACGAATTTCTTGAAAATTTTTGCCTTTAAAATGCAATCTAACAGAATTTTCGCCGAGTGGTAAAATTTTTGCACTAAGTCTTCCTCTGCTAGAGTTTGGTTTTATATAACCTAAAGATATCTTTTTTATAAAATCTTTTTTTGTTAGTTTGTTGATGATTTTAAATGCATCGGTTATTATAGTAGTGTGTTTGGTGGAAATTTTTCCACCACTAATATGTTTAAGCGCCATATGAAGCTCCTTTCGTAATTTTCTAAACTAAGTATACATCAAAAATTAATTTACGCAAATATTTTTTAGAAAAAAATATTGCATTACTACTTAATTATGTTACAATACGTACGTAGCTGAACAAAATTAAACAAAGCTACTGTTTGTATTTTAAAAATTTATATACGTACAAGCATTTTCCAGAAAGGAGTATATTTTGGAAAAAGAAGATTATATTGTTATATTTATAATGGTGATTTTTAATATTTTTGTATTTAATTTTGATACTTATGAAGAGCTAAAAATACTTGCAATAGAGACAGCTCTATCTTTAGATCTTTTTGTAGCTGTTTTGCTTTTTGTACAGTTTTTATCGAGACTCAAAAAAGAATCATATTGTAGTTATTATCCCGATTTAGATGATATTTCCGAAAATGATATTAACACTAACTCTAAAAAATTCATCTTTCCAGTTGATAGTATAGCAAGTCGCAAAAATAATAGTATTGATACTGATTTTAAAGATTCTGAATCTTTAGTTGATTACGATTTGAGTGATGAAGGTATGAGTTCAAAGGAAATAGAATTAGAAAAAGAAAAAATTATTTCTCAAAAAGAGATAAAATTAGCTGAAATAGAATCAAAAACAAAAATAGAACTAAAAAGAATTAGTATGATAAATATGCATGAAATTTTTGTGAAAGATTTAGATGGTGACTTAATAGAAGGTATTGTAAGAAAAGAAATAAGTGAACTTTCTGAATCGAATTTAGCTAAACTTAAACAAATCATATCAGAAAATGAGCGTAAAAACTTTACTCCACAGAGAGAGAAAAAGCAGATAGGATTTTCTAAAAAGTGAAATTTAAACTCAAGGATAATTTCTTGAGTTTTTTGTTATTTATAAAGTAATCTTTTTTTATTTTTATGGGAAATTTCTATAAAATAAACATCATCTGAAGTAATTTTTATAATTTCTTTTGAGTTATTTGGAATTGTAAGTTCTTCTTTTTTTATT
>JALWEZ010000010.1 GCA_027039165.1 Candidatus Moraniibacteriota bacterium | reverse complement strand
AACGATTAACCGCCATTAACTATACACTGTGTTACCAACTGTGCTTTTTTTAAATTTTCAATTTATTATTTTATATTCATTCTTCATTAACATCATATATATCAATTTTAGGAAAAGTATTTGGAAAATTGTTAAAAATATACACATATTTTTTATCTATGAAAGAATCTTTTTTTATTTGATAAAAACTATTTACATCTATAAAATCCTTTAATTTTACTACTGAATCTTTATAGATAGCAAGATCAAAATAAGCAATTTTTTTATCACTGTTTTTCCTACTCACAATATAGATTTCTCTTTTTAAAAATATATTATTTTTATTATCCATATAAATGATAGAATCCTTTAAATTAGTATATTTACTATTTTGTTGGCAAGTGATAAATAATAATGTTAACAGAATATTTATTTTGGATTTCATTTTTATTTTCTTTTTATTTTTAAAATAGACATTTTTAATTTTGGCCAATAACCATAGTTTTTTTTAGTCCAAGAATAAACCCATTGTGCTTGATGGACAATTCCTTCATCAATACTATCTACGTCTCCTTTACTAGAAGATAACCCATCTTCGTCATATATTTCATAATTTGCTAAACAAGGCTTTGTATTATCTATTACCATTATTAGTGTATGAAAACCATCAACTATTGATAAATAAAAAATATGAAAACCTATTTTGTTTTTTATTTGTTGTTTGAGAAATAGTTTTAATCTATTATTAGGTTTTAATGATAAAACCCTTTTTGGATTATTACCATACTCATCGGTTGCTTTTATTTCAATAATTTTAAAGATACTACCATCAAATTCTTTTAAAATTTTTCCATAACCTAAGCTTTTAATTTGTTTTGCTCTATATGCTGCATTTTTTAAATCTGGAACAAAAATTCTTTGATTTGTCTCATCATTGTAGGTGTAGAAATTGGTTGTATTATTTAATAATTTACCTAAAAATCTATCAGCAGCTTGAATGCAATAATTCTCAGAGTATTCACCGGTAGTTGGTCGTTTTTTGTGTTTACTAGAAATATATAATATTTCTTTAATTCCTTTTTTTATCTCTGCCGGAAAAAAAACATCTTTCTCAACTACTTTCATATTAAATTTACCACAAATCCCTTTTCTATTACTACTAGTTCCAAATACTCCTTCTTCTTTATCGTCACTTGCATAAACTGATATTGTAAATGAAGTTCCTCTAGCTAAAGCACTTGCGTTAATTTCTAACACAAATTCATCGCCATATTCGGCATTATTCAAATCATATTTAGGCTTATTATCTTTATAATCAGTATCATCATTGTCTATAAAGTCCATTTGAATGGATCTATTTGAACTTTTAAATTCTAATATACCATCTTCATCTTGAAACCCCCAAGGATCATATCCTCTTTTTATGATTAATGGAATTTTTACTACTGAATTTTTTGCAATAACAATATCTGCTACTAGATAATTTTGTTTATCCTTATCGTAATCATTACCTAAACTAATTTTGTTAATTTTGTGATTAGCACATTCTTTAATTGAAATTATAGCATTTTTTGCATTTTCAGATTTGTTAATTTTTACGACTGGTAAAAAATCGTATCTACTTTCTTCTTTTTTATTGTTTAAAATATTATGTTTTTCATGTAGAAGTTTCCTCCAATTCCCCAGTTTACTATCAATACCGGCTTCTTGTTCAAATCTAAAAATGCTATTTCCTATTTTTTTATTTTTCATAGTTTTAAAGTTTAGTGATAAGACACCAATTACAAATTGAAAATCGTAATTTGTAATTGGTGTTCTAAAATAGCAATTATTGTTTAGGTTCAACGCCTAAATTATTGTTATTATCGGTAAGGCTACCACTTGCAAAATCTTTACAATCTTCACCGCAAGGTAAACCTTTCTCA
>JALWEZ010000009.1 GCA_027039165.1 Candidatus Moraniibacteriota bacterium | reverse complement strand
ACGAAGGAATAAACATGCTAAAAAACAGATGAAGGCTACAACAATAGGAATTATTGTTGTAATCATTATTGCTATAATTGGATTTACTATAATTAGTTATTCAAATTATCAAAAATCGTTTTTTAATGAGGACAAAGTACAGTTTGAAGTAATGATGCCAGATAAAATAGAAAGTAACAAATTGATGGAGATTGAGATTGAATACAAAAATAATAATAGAGCAATTCTTAGAAATGCAAAAATAGAACTTTTTTATGGACAATATTTCACTCCAGAAAAAGAACAAAAGTATTTTTTGAAATCAACAAATACTTCAGGGATAATTAAACTAGGTGATATAGCACCAAAAAGCAGTGGAAAAGTTTCTGTAACTGGGTATTTCGCAGCTCCGCAAAACGATATTGAAAGCATAAATTTAAAGCTTGATTATATACCAGAGAAATCAAGACGTCATTTTATTATTGAAAATAGTGCGTCTACTAGGGTTACATCTGCTCCAGTTGACATTAATATTATCACAGAAAAAACAGCTGTCGAAGGAAATATGGCAGATTTCATTATAAAATATCATAACAAAAGTAGTAATGACTTAGAAGATGTGATTTTGAATATGGCTTATCCAAAAGGTTTTGTTTTTGAACATGCAGAACCAAACGCAATACAAGGAAGTAATAATACATGGTCTTTAGGTTCCTTAAAGGCTGGTAATCAAGGAGAAATTAAATTGCGTGGAATTATACATGGAGAAGGGAAAAAAGCTGTAAAATTTAGTGCAAATATTTATGAAAAAAAATCTCCCGGTATTTTTTATGGAGGAACCACTTATCCTATTAAAATTACAAGCTCTCCTCTTAGAATTCAGCAGAGGGCTTTTGTGCCAGGATTAATCTCTTTGAGTCAAAATGGTGGAAGTGGTTTTGCAGATGAATTGAGACAAATGAAAGATACAGGGCTCATTGATTGGAGTAGTGAAGAAAGAAGAGAAAGTAATGTAGTTTATCCAGGTCATGATGTTAGATATGTTATTTATCTAAAAAATGAAGGACATGTTCCATTGAAAAACATAATATTAACAGCAAAAATAACAGGAGACGTTGTTGACTTTAATGATATTTCCATCGATGATAATCATTATTTTGATTTAAATGAACATTTAATAACATGGAAGGCTTCTGATGTTCCTAAACTTAAAACTTTAAACCCTGGGGATTCGGTTTCTCTGGAGTATGGTATAAGAATTAAAGACTTTTTACCTGTTGGAAAAAATAATTTTACGGTGTCTACTGTGGCGTTTGCGGATAGTTTAGACTTACCAACCAATATTCGAGAAAACAAAAACGCTTCAAGTAATGTGAAAGTTGTTAAAGTGGGAGAAAAAGCTCTCTTTGGAGGTAAAATTCGCTATATAAGTGGTCCAAATCCTCCAGTAAGAGGGCAAAAAACAGTTTATAGAGTAACTCTAGGAGTAGGTTCTGTAAATAATGATTTAAATAAGGTTTTTGTTAAAGGTGCTCTTCCTACAAATGTTGAATTTGTGGGACAAAAAGAAGATGATCCTGATGAGCTGGATATAAACAGAAGAACTAATTTATTTTCTTGGAATGCTGGAAATATAAAACATGGAACTGGGATTACTTCTGACTTCAAAACAATATCATTTGATGTTAATTATTTACCAAATTATTCTTTCGATTCTTTTAGAGATATAGTTGTTGTAAAATATTTGATGGGATATGGTTATGATAATTTTGCGCAGGAAAACGTTTTTTTTGGTACGGATGCATTAGTAGTAAGTGAATAAAATATGGATAGAATAAAAAAAATAGAAACTAGAGTAGGAAATATTGAAACACCGTTTTTTATGCCAGATGCTACAAAAGCAACTGTTAGAGGTTTAACAAATGGGCAAATTTTGTCTACTAATATCAGGGAACTTGTAGTTAATACGTATCATCTTATGTTAAGACCCGGTGCTAGTTTTTTAGATAAAATGGGAGGAATTCATAAATTTATGAATTGGGATAATCTTATTTTGACTGATAGCGGTGGTTATCAAGTATATTCTTTGATTCACAAAAATTCAGCACTTGGTAAGGTTAATGAAGATGGTGCAAAATTTCGTAGTGTATTAGATGGTTCTTGGCATGATTTGACTCCAGAAAAATCAATTCAAATTCAATTTGATATAGGAAGTGACATAATGATAGTTTTGGATGATCCACGTCCACCAGAAGCTTCGTATCAAATTCAAAAACAAGCAGTTGAACGTACGATTAGGTGGGCAAAGCGTTGTAAGACGGAATTTGAAAAACAAATAAGAGAAAGAAAACTCGAAAACTATAAACCTCTGCTCTTTGCAGTGGTTCAAGGTGGAAAGCATACTGAATTGCGTAAGCATTGTGCAGATGAACTTGTAAAAATTGGATTTGATGGATATGGTTTCGGAGGAAGACATATTGATGAGAATGGAGTGTTTATGGATGAAATAATAAAAATTACTGCCAATTCTTTACCGAAAGATAAGCCGCACTTTGCACTTGGAATAGGAAATCCTAGTGATATTGTTAAATGTTTTTTTAGTGGTTGGGACATGTTTGATTGCGTAGTGCCTTCTAGAGAAGGGAGACATGGACGAATATTTTTATGGAATGATTTGAATTTTATAAAAGAAAAAGGAATTAAAGCGTATGTTAAAAAAAATGGTTCTAAGTCATTTTATAAAACTATAAATATCGGTAATTCTAAGTTTAAGAATGATTTTTCTTCATTTTCAAATAATTGTGATTGCTATGCATGTAAAAATTATACAAAATCATATATTAATCATTTATTTAGTGTGAAGGAATTTTTAGGTGCTCAAATGGCTACAATCCATAATCTAAAGTTTTATGCAGAACTCATGGAACTTTTAAAGAGTGCTAATAAGTAGTTATAAACAAGACTTATTTGGATAAAAAAGTGTGGATAAAAAAATTTGCATTTATTTTTAAATCTGTTATAATAGTTTTATAAGTCTGAAAAAATAGATTTATGGGCCAGTAGCTCATCTGGTAGAGCACCTCATTTGCACTGAGGAGGTAGCGGGTTCAAGTCCTGTCTGGTCCACATTTTGACAATTTTGTTGAAATTTATTTTTTGGGCGTGTAGCTCAGTTGGTTAGAGCGCGTCACTGATAATGACGAGGTCCCAAGTTCAAATCTTGGCATGCCCACATCGCTCCTGTAGGAGCTTTTATTTGGTATAATGATAAATGTAAATAATAATAAAATACGATGATTGCAATTATTTCAACTGGAGGAAAACAGTATAAAGTTAGTGAAGGCGATAAAATCAAAGTAGAAAAACTAGAAGCTGAAGTAGGTGATAAAATTACTTTTTCAGACGTTTTGTTTATCGGAGATGAAAAAGAAGTAAAAATTGGAGAGCCTACACTAAAAGGTGTGAAAGTTGAATCTAAAGTTTTAGAACAAGGAAGACATAAGAAAGTTTGGGGAATTAAGCATAAAGCCAAAAAAAGATATAAAATGAAGTTTGGCCATAAACAATCTTATACGGAAGTAGAAATTACAAAGATTGGCTAATTTAAATGTTTTTTGTGTACCTAGAACACTCTTTGATATTTCTATAGAGTGTTTTTTTGATTAAATGAACATTATGTTTACTGAAAAAGAAAAAAATTTTTGGCAAAAACTACCTAAGCCTTTTTTTGTGTTAGCTCCGATGTATGATGTTACAGATGCAGCTTTTCGTAAAATTATTGCAAAATACAGCTCTCCAGATGTTATTTTTACTGAATTTGTGAATGTTGATGGACTTTGTCATGAAATTGGTAGAGAAAAACTTTTACCGCATCTCTGGAAGGATGTTTCAGAGGGTCATGTGGTAGCTCAAATTTGGGGCAAAGATCTCAAAAATTATGAAGAAATAGCTCGACAATGCGTTGAGATGGGATTTTCTGGAGTTGATATAAATATGGGTTGTCCTGAAAAAAGCGCAGAGAAGCAAGATGCATGTGCAAAACTTATGATTATGCCCGAAAAAGCAGTTGATGTAATAGAAGCTGTAAAAAGTGGTGTAGGCGGAAAAATTCCAGTAAGTGTAAAAACTAGAATTGGATATAGTAGTGAGAATATTAATAATTGGATAGGATTACTTTTAGAGCAAAATATTGATGCACTTACTGTACATCTCAGAACTAGAGCTCAAATGAGTAAAGTTCCAGCTAATTGGGATTACATGAAAAAAATTGTTTCTATGGCAAAGAATTTAGATACTAAAATTATAGGAAATGGTGATGTGAAAGATGTAAATGACGCAAGAGAAAAAGTAAAGCAAACTGGAGTTGATGGTATAATGTTTGGTAGGGCTGTATTTGGAAATCCTTGGCTTTTTCGTCACGATAATTATATACCAAGTGTAAAAGAAAAATTAGAGGTGATGGTCGAACACACTCAAATTTTTGAAGAGATGTTTAAAGGAATAAAAAATTTTGCTATAATGAAAAAGCACTACAAGGCTTATGCTAATGGTTTTCCAAATGCTACTTCTCTTAGAGAAAAGCTTATGTCTTGTAACAGTTATGAGGAAGTAAAAAAAGTTACTTATGACTTTTTGAATAAGAATTATAAAACAGAAATATGAAACTTTTACTTAGGGTTTTAATTTATATTGCATTATTTTTTATAATACTTGCTATTATGTGGAAAGTTTTTCTTGATATGTCATTATTTACTACTATGGGATTCTGATGAAAATTGCAATGCTTTTATCTGGTGGTGTCGACAGTTCTGTGGCTTTGGCTTTTTTAAAACAACAAGGACACGATGTTACTGCATACTACCTAAAAATTTGGTTAGAAGATGAAATGTCTTACATGGGAAATTGTCCATGGGAAGAAGATTTGCGCTATGCAAGTCAGGTTTGTAAGTTGCTCGATGTAGAATTGAGAGTTGTACCATTTCAGAAAGAATATCATGAGAGAGTTGTTTCGTATACTATAGATTCTGTAAAAAATGGTTTTACGCCAAATCCAGATATGCTTTGCAACAGAGAAGTAAAATTTGGAGCTTTCCTAGATAAATATGGAGACGAATATGATAAAGTTGCAACTGGTCATTATGCTCAAATTCATGAGGATAAAAATAGTAATTTCTATTTGAAATGCGCTCCAGATTTAATCAAAGATCAAACTTATTTTCTAGCTATGCTAAAAAGTGAACAACTAAAAAAAGCGTTGTTTCCAATAGGGCACTTAGAAAAAAAAGAAGTAAGGGACTTTGCAGTTAAATTTAATTTGCCAACTGCCAAGAGAAAAGATTCTCAAGGGATTTGTTTTTTGGGAAAAATTTCTTTTACGGATTTTATAAGACATCATTTAGGAGAAAAAAAGGGGGAATTTGTAGAAAAAGAAACTGGAAAGGTATTAGGAGAGCATGGTGGCGCATATTTTTTTACTATAGGACAAAGAAAAGGAATTGGACTTGGTGGAGGACCTTGGTATGTGTGTAAAAAAGACATAAAAAACAATATAGTATATCTCTCACACGGCTTTGGTGGTGATGATCAGAGGCTAAATGCTTTTTCTGTGGTGAATTTAAATTTAATGCCTCAAAATGCTAAAATTAGTCAAAAAGATATTTTTAATAGAAAAAACTTAGAAGTAAAATTGCGTCATGGTCCGGTAAGAATTGCTTGTAAGGCGTTTTTAAAAGAAAATAATGAAATATTTATAAAATTAAGTGAGAAAGTAAATGGACTTACTCCTGGACAATTTGCTGTGTTTTATGCTGATGATTTGTGTTTGGGTGGTAGCAGGATAATAGATTTTTTTGAATTATAAAAAACCAATATTAAG
>JALWEZ010000008.1 GCA_027039165.1 Candidatus Moraniibacteriota bacterium | reverse complement strand
TGTAAATATTTGAAAATAAAAATAACCTACAACAAACTCACTTTTATAACTAATGATACACCTTTTTACTAAACTACACAAATTCAATCATACAAACAGAAAAACTGCAAGTATTACAATGCAGTTTTCATCTTTACATAAAATGTAAAAAATATAGAATTAAATCTCTATATCACCCACAACTTCATCTAAAGTTTTTTTAGGAGATTCTTCAAAAGACTTCTCTTTTCTTTTAGGACGTTCTGAACCTTCAGGTTCATTTATCTTTAAATTCACACGAGCGTTGTTTCTAGCACCAACAACACGAAGTAATGTCCTAAGTGCTTTAGCAGTGCTTCCTTCACGACCAATGACCATACCCATATCTTCCTGATTTACAGAAAGTGTAATAAGTACACCCATTTCATCCACTACACGCTCAACTTTCACATCATCTGGATTGTCAACAAGCATTTTTACAACTTGTTCAACAAAATTTGCATCCTGTTCCATATTTGAAAACTGATTATACTGATTTATTATGTAAATATTTATTTATTGTATCCTCGACCATCTTCATACAAAATCATTAAAAATTTACACTTATAATTATACCATAAAAAAAAATTTATACCTATACCGTATCCATTTATTATTGAGAAAAAGTTTATTTATGTTATTATTAATATAGAATCTTTACTAAATTCCAAAATTATGTTAATAAACGAAGAAGACACTCTCACTATAGAAGATGTCCTAAAGGCATTTCCTACTAAACTTAAATCATCAAACCAAAAGCTAATTATCAAAGCTTTTGCTTTAGCCAGTGAAGCTCACAAAGGTCAAAAAAGAGCAAATGGTGTTCCCTATATTCAACATTGTCTAGCAGCAGCAAAAATTTTAGCGAGTGTTGGAATGGACGCAAGAACTGTTGTAGGAGGATTGCTTCATGATGTACCAGAAGACACTGACATCACTCTACAAGAAATAGAAAAAGAATTTGGACAAGATATAGCTTTTATGATAGAAGGTATTACTAAACTTGGAAAAATGAAATTACAAGTCGATGTACAAGAAGCAAAATTAGAAAATTGGAGGAGGATGTTTCTTGCAATGGCAGAGGACATACGTACTGCATACATAAAACTAGCCGACAGACTTCACAATATGCACACCCTCAAATATCTAAGACCAGAAAAACAAAGAAGAATTGCAAATGAAACTATGGAAATTTATGTTCCTATTGCAAATAGACTCGGTATTGGAAAAATAAAATCTGAACTCTCAGAACTTTGTTTTATGTATCTTAAGCCTGAAGAATATAAAAAAACTAAGGAAATTAGAGATAGAATAGTACGCAAAAATGAAACCTACATAGACTCTGTTATAAATTTATTAAATAAAGATTTAACTAGTAAGCACATAAAAATATTAAGTGTAAGCGGTAGAATAAAAGACTTATATAGTTTTCATAATAAACTCAAAAAACACGGTGGAAATGTTTCACGCGTTTTTGATACACTTGCTTTTAGAATTATAGTTACAGATGAAGCATCTTGCTATAGAGTTTTAGGTGAGATTCATAAACAATATACACCATTACCTGGTAGAATTAAAGATTACATCGCGCTCCCAAAACCAAATGGATATAAGTCAATTCATACAATAGTTTTTGGACCAGAAGGAACTGTTATAGAAATTCAGATAAGAACTCAAGAAATGCACAATGAAGCAGAAAATGGTATAGCCTCTCATTGGCTTTACAAAGAAACTTCCCATGGTTGGAGACAATATTTAAGCCCCAAAAGACAAGAGGAAGAAGATAGAAAACAAGTAGAATGGGCTAGAAAATTAAGAGATTGGCAAAAAGATTTAGAAGGTAATCCTGATGAATTTTTAGAAGGATTACGTGTTGATTTCCTAAAAAATCATATATTTGCTTTTACACCAAATGGCGATATTATAGAATTAGCTGAGGGTTCTAGTGTAGTTGATTTTGCTTATGCAATACACACAGAAATTGGAAACACAACAGTTGGTGCAAAAATTGATGGAATTATGTCTTCACTTGATAGCATAGTGAAAAACGGAAGTGTAGTAGAAATTCTTACAGATAAAAACAGAAAGGGTCCAAGTATTGATTGGCTGAAATTTGTAAAAACTTCCCATGCAAAAACTTCTATAAGAAAATATATAAAAAGTTTAGAAAATACACAAAACTAGAGATTTCATTATTTACACACGTAAACAACAGAGACGTTTTATCAAAACGTCTCTACTACAAGGTTAATTAGAGTTTTTTTGTAATTTCTCTACTACTACCTGAAGTTCTTTAAAATAATCTTTATCTAATTCTATAGCTTTATTATAATCTTTTATGGCTCCATTATAATCCTTCAAAATTTCTTTTATAGTTCCTCTATTGTAGTAAGCAGCTGCGAAATTTTCATCTAATTCCAAAGCTTTAGTGTAATCGTCCAATGCTTGCGTATACTCTTTTAAAATTTTCTCTACAGTCGCTCTTTTATAATAAGCCATCATAAAATTTTCATCTAATTCTAGAGTTTTATTATAATCTTTTAGGGCTTCTGTATAATCCCCTAGTGCTTTTTTTGCATCTGCTCTGTTGTAATAAGCCACCGCATAATCTTTGTCTAATTCCAAAGCCTCAGTAAACAAAGCTATAGCATCTTGATATTTTTGCACGCGACTTACCTCAATACCTTCCATTAGAAAATCTTTTGCTTTTTTTGTAGTCATATATTTTAAATTACCAATCTTGCTCCACAAAATCAAATTTATTTAGTATTTCATTTAATTCATCTTGTGAGTGAAATGAAATATTAATTTCTCCATTTCCAGCACTCTTTATTTTTACCTTAACTCTAGCACCAAAATAATCTGAAAGCTCATCTGATATTTTTTTCTCTCTAGAAGAACTTTTGTGAAAATTTAGAACTTTTTCCTCTGTGTCGCTTTCTTTTTTCTCCAAATAACCTGCGTTTTTTAGTACTCTTTCGCTTTCTCTGACGCTGAGCTTTTCTCTAATTATTTTATCAAAAAGTAATCTCTGTTTTTCTGGATTATCCAGAGAAAGAATTATTTTTGCATGTCCTTCTGAAATTTTCTTTTCTATTATACCTCTTTGAATTTCCACAGGAAGTTGAGTAAGCCTCATCCTATTTGCCACAGCACTCCGACTTTTACCAGTTTTTTGTGCAATTTCTTGCTGAGAAAGACCAAATTCATCTGCTAGCTTCTTGTAAGACTTTGCTTCTTCTATAATATTTAGATCATCTCTTTGCACATTTTCAATTATAGCAAGCTCTAGCTTTTTTTGCTCTTTAATTCCCTCTCTTACTATAACTGGTACTTTTTTTAGTCCTGCCATTTTTGATGCTCTAAGCCTCCTTTCTCCTGCAATAAGCTCATAGCCATCTTGTGTCTCAATTACAATTAGTGGCTGAAGTACACCGTGCTCTTTTATAGAATCTGCTAATTCTCTAAGTGGCTTCTCATCAAAATACATTCTCGGTTGTTGCTTATTTGGTTTTACTTTTTCTATCTCAACACCAATTACTTCCAAGCTTTCTTTTTTTGAAACATTTTTTTCTGGTTGAATAGATTTTGCATCTGTTTTTGTGTATGCATTATGAGTTTTATAAGAATTTTCTGTTTTTCTACTTTTTTGAGGAATTAATGAAGATAATCCCTTACCGAGTCCGTGTTTATTTGTCATAATATTACTTATTTTCTAATTCTATTATTTCCTTTGCCAAAAATTTATAAGCTCTTGCACCTTTATTAAACTTATCAAACACATTAATTGCTTGACCAAAGCTAGGCGCTTCTGCAAGTCTTACGCTTCTAGGAATTACTGATTTAAATACATGACTTGGGAAATGTCTATTTATGTCATTTAGTACTCCTCTAGCTAATCTATTTCTTTTGTCATACATTGTAATAAGCGCACCCATTATTTCTAAATTTGGATGTAAACCGTTTCTTACTAATTCTATAGTCTCTAAAAGCTGACCCAATCCCTCAAGAGCATAGTACTCAGCTTGCACTGGTATTATAAGACTATCCGATGCAATGAGTCCGTTTACTGTAAGTATGCCAAGACTTGGTGGTGAGTCAATAATTATATAATCATAATCATGCCTCACACTATCAAGGACACTTTTTAATCTATACTCTCTGTTTTGAGTATCTACTAACTCAATATTTGCTCCAGCTAAATCTCCAGTAGATGGAATTACACTTAAACCTACTGTTTTTGTACGTATTATAGTGTCCTCTACATTTGTGCCTCCAATCATTGCACTATAAAGCGTGCTTTTTATCTCCTTTTGTCTTACACCGAGTCCACTTGTTGCATTTCCTTGAGGATCTAGATCTACAAGCAGTACAAACTTTCCTAGTTCTGCAAGATAACTAGCTGTATTTATCGCACTTGTAGTCTTCCCTACTCCTCCTTTTTGATTTATAAATGATATTATTTTTGCCATATGACTATATTATAACACATAATTGACAATAATAAATCTCTGCGCTAAAATTATAAAGGTAGTAAGTTAAAATTTTAAAATGCCTTGGTGGCGGAACTGGTAGACGCGCTGGACTCAAAATCCAGTTGTAGCAATACAGTGAGAGTTCGAGTCTCTCCCAAGGCACAAATATCTAACCCATCGGTAAAAAACGCCGATTTTTTAGTATCAAATTTTAAAAGTTGTAACTAATACCATTTTTAAATAACTTATACTCAATGACAACATTTCAGTTTGAATTTTTGAAATAATTCAAAGCATTATAATTGGGTACAGGTTATTTAAAAATGGTATAAATTTTGCATGAACTACCATATTCATTACACTACTATTCCCACTTTTTTATATTTTGCTATAAATAATCGGTATCTGTTAGTTTTTTTAAATATTGTTTAACACCTGGATACTTTTTGTCGTACTCAGAAATATCCTTTTTTGGAATCATATCACAAATTATCTTTGAAAGAGAACATTTTACACTCCAAGTATTAAAATTTATTTCGGATTTATCTTCATTATTTTGTCTGCATATTTCAGTTGTAAAATTTAAAATAGCTTTTCTATCATATGCTTGTAAAGTTCTTTTTTTTCTATCTGCCTTTTTAATTATAGAATACTTTTTTTTCCGTAAAAATTTATTAACAGCATCGAAATACAAATCTGGATAAACAAAATCTTCTAATTCAATAGCATTAAATTTTTCATTATCGAATCGATGTATGAATGAGAGTTCTAAATCTATATTATTATAATTTTTGGTTTTCAACTTATTATATTTTTCTCGTCCAGCAGAATCTCTATCAAAAATCGCAATAATCTTTGGTTTATATTTTAATTCTGAACAAAGATCATCTAGAAAATGCAAGAAGCCTAGATATTTGTCAACACCACCACCAACTAAAATATTTGGGATTGAAATATTGAACTTTTTCATTAATGCAATGAATAAGTCTTTATCTAATTGTCCCTCAACTAATAAATTAAAGGGCATAATTTCCCAAGAATCATTTCTATTAATTCCAAAATTTTCTTTTATTTTTTGCGATTTTTCAAAGTCAGATCCTTCGAAAATTACAGTATTCAATTTGTAAAAAAGTGATCCTTTTTTGCGAGCATATTCTTTAAGTTCCTTAGTCCCTTCGAATAAAAAAGTATTTATTAAATCATTAACATCGATAAAGAAATGGGAATGTGTTGCAATTACTATCTGACTTGTATTAGATTCTGTAATTAGTCTTGAATACAAACTTTTTTGTAAGCCTGCTTGCAAAAACGCTTCAGGTTCGTCAATTGCCCAAATAACATCTTTTCTAGTTCTAGAATTAACATATTGAATTAAGG
>JALWEZ010000007.1 GCA_027039165.1 Candidatus Moraniibacteriota bacterium | reverse complement strand
AAATACTGCCCATTAACAATTCTAGCTTTTCTATAAACTGCTTCTTTTTTGAGATTTAATTTTTCGGCAAGTTTTTGCATTGCAATATTTCCAGACCAAGTAGTTACACCTAATCTAACTAAATTTTTGTTTTGATTAAATTTTTCTGTAATCCATTTACTAAGTGCAATTTTTCCAATTCCCCTTCCCCAGTAATCCTCATTAAATATAACTATACCAAGCTCCATCCAATTAGTCTCTTCTGATTTCCAATACCAATTAACTTCTCCGATAATTTCATCATTTTCAGAGTTTATAATCAACTTTTTATTTTCAAGTATTGGAAATTCTTTTCTATTTAATTTCTCTCTATATTCTTTCATTTGTTTAGAAATATCTTCTTTGGTAGGTTGTGTAAAATAGGGTCCGTTAAATTGCCTATACTTTCTCTCTGGCGCTATTAACTTTTCATACTCAACTAAATCCTTTTCTTGGATATCTCTAAAAATAATGTCAAATTCGCTCATTTTGTAAATTTAAATATTTTTTGCGATTAAATCACCCATTTGCTCAGTTGTAACTTTTTGTGTGCCACTTGTAAAAATATCTGCAGTTCTATGAGTTTTAAGTACTTTTTCTATGGATTTTTCAATAGCTTGAGCTTCTTCTTGTAAATTAAATGAAATTGAAAGCATCATAGAAGCAGATAAGATTTGAGCTATAGGGTTTGCAATTCCCTTGCCTGCAATGTCTGGCGCAGAACCGCCAGAAGGCTCATACATCGCAACTTTTCCCTTTTCCGAGAGTGAAGCACTAGCAAGCATCCCAAGTGAGCCACCTAGCACCGAAGCAGCATCAGAAAGTATATCTCCAAACATATTTCCAGTAACAATTACATCAAATTGAGCGGGATTGAGTATTAGTTGCATAGCAGCATTATCTACATACATATTACTAAACTCTACATCCCCAAATTCCTTTGAAACTTCAAGTGCAATTTTCCTCCACAGTTTTGATGAATCAAGTACATTTTCTTTGTCAACTGAGCAGAGTTTTTTGTTTCTTTTTTGAGCAAGTTCAAAAGCTACTTTTAAAATTCTTCTTATTTCATCTTCATCATATTTTAGCGTATCAGTTGCATATTCCTTACCACTTTCATCAAAATCAGTTTTTCTCTCTCCAAAATAAATCCCACCAGTAAGCTCTCTAACTACCACTAAATCCACTCCATTTATAATCTCACGTTTTATAGGAGAAGCATCGATTAATTCACTAAATACTTTTACAGGACGCAAATTTGCAAAAGTCTCTAAACTTTTTCTCAGCTCCAAAATCCCCTTTTCTGGTCTTATCTCTGGAGCAACACTATCCCATTTAGGTCCACCAATTGAGCCAAACAAAAGCGCATCAGAAGATTTTATGATGTCTAGTTGAGACTTATGAAGCGGTACTCCAAACTCATCTATTGAAGCGCCCCCCACAAACACATCTCTAAATTCAAACTTATGCCCAAACTTAGAAGCAACACTTTCTAGAACTTTTTTTGCTTCTTTCATGACTTCTGGACCTATATAATCACCAGCTCCTACTGAAATTATCTTTTTCATATCTAAAAATATTAATTATTTACTTACATTATAGAGAAATGGATATTCCTTTTTTTGCATAAGAGGAGTATTCTTAACCCTATTTTCAGCCAACAAATTCCTCTCCGGTTTCGATTTCCTTTTCATCAGCGAAAGGTCGGAACTTGCATTGTAATCTGTTTCATCATAAAGTTGCAACGGTTTTTCCTTGTCATCAAAGTTATACATCAAATAATCCGCAACCGGCACGGGTTCATCACTAAAAAGTACCGGATTCATTTTCCCTCCCGACAAATAATTATAATACGACCACACCAGCTTTCTTTTATGTTTTCCTGCTACCACAGGA
>JALWEZ010000006.1 GCA_027039165.1 Candidatus Moraniibacteriota bacterium | reverse complement strand
ATGTAGAAGAGAGATATGAAGGGGAGAAATTTTTAGAGGAACTTAATCAAGTTGTTTCTAGTATTTCTATTGTTACTACTGATTTACAAATTGCTGTTATGAAAACAAGAATGCTTCCTATTGGTAAGGTATTTAATAAATTTCCAAGACTTGTTAGAGATCTTTCACGTGAACTTGGTAAAAAAGTGAAACTTATAATTGAAGGGGAAGATACAGAGCTTGATAAATCTATTATTGAAGAAATAGGTGACCCATTAGTTCATATGATTAGAAATGCTGTTGACCACGGAATTGAACCACCAGAAGAGAGAAAAAAAGCGGGAAAACCAGAAGAAGGGACTATTTGGCTTAAAGCATATAATGAAGGTAATATGATTGTCATTGAAATTAAAGATGATGGAAGGGGTATGGACCCAGAAGTCTTAAAGAAAAAGGCTATAGAAAAAGGTATTATTACTCCTAATGAAGCTGAAAATATGAGTGATAAAGAAGCTTTTATGCTTATTTTTAAACCTGGATTTTCAACTGCTGCCAAAGTTACAAATGTTTCTGGTCGTGGCGTTGGTATGGATGTGGTAAAAACTAATATTGAAAAATTAAATGGTATTATTGAAGTTGATTCTATTAAAGGTAAAGGAAGTACATTTAAACTAAAAATTCCTCTAACTCTTGCTATTATTCAAGCACTGCTTGTAGCAAGTCAAGAAGATTTATTTGCAGTTCCTTTATCAAATGTAATTGAAACAGTTAGAATTGTGGAAGAAGATATTTATACAATTGAAGGTAAAAGTGTACTTAAACTCAGAAACGAAGTATTGCCTCTTGTAAATATGGCAGATGTTTTTGAAATAGAAAAAGTTCTTGAGGCTGAAAAATATCTTTATGTGGTAATCTTAGGGCTTGGAGCTACGAAAATAGGACTTATTGTAGATAGATTTATAGGACAAGAAGAGATAGTTATTAAATCTTTAGGTGAATTTTTAAAAGGTCTTCCTGGAATTGCAGGGGCTACTATTAGAGGAGATGGTAGAGTTACATTAATTGTTGATGTTGGAAGCTTAATGAAATTAGCAAAAGAGACACACAATAAAAAACTTGCCACAGAATCTATAAAAGAAGCTAAAAAGAAAAAAGAAAAACCAAGTGATTATATTGTTATGATAGTTGATGATTCTGCAATGGATAGAAAACTTATGCATCAAGCCTTAGATGAACTTGGAGTAACTGTAATTGAGGCAAAAGATGGTATAGAAGCACTTAATATGTTAAAACATAATGATGTTGATGCAATGCTTATTGATATTGAAATGCCAAGAATGGACGGATATACTTTAGCACAAGAAATTAGAAAATATAATAAATATAGAAAATTACCTTTGATAGCAGTAACAAGTAGAGCTACTAAAGCAGATAGGGTAAGAGGTGTTGAAGTTGGAATGAATGAATATATTACAAAACCTTATACAAAAGAGTATTTACAAAATGTTATAAAAAGAAATTTACATATATAAGGATAATTGATGGGAAGTTTGAATGATGTTATAAAAAAACAGCAACAAATGATAAGTGAGCCTGAAAAAGACACAACAGAGGATGTAGAGCAGTTAGTAGGATTTGTTGTTGGGGAAGAGGAATTTGCTGTTCCTATTCTTTCTATTCAAGAAATTATAAAACCTATTGAATGGACAAGAGTTCCTTTTGTGCCCGATTATGTTTTAGGAGTATTTAATTTAAGAGGAAATGTTTTACCTTTAATTGATTTAAGAAAAAAATTTGGTGCTCTAAATGCCGATATAGATGAAAACACAAGATTTATTGTTATGAAAATTAAAGGAGAAGATGTAGCATTTATAATAGATAGATTAACATCAGCTCTTAGAATACCTAAAAGAAATATATTACCTCCTCCAGATACTTATTCT
>JALWEZ010000005.1 GCA_027039165.1 Candidatus Moraniibacteriota bacterium | reverse complement strand
GGTTTGATCTGTTAGATAATTTTATTGATGATGCTGGTTTTATGTTTGAAAATTTCATTTTTAATGAATTAAAAAGTGGATTGCAAAATTCAAATATAGCAATTAATTTTTGGCGAACGAAGTCGCAAGCTGAAGTTGATTTTGTGATTGATTTTGGTGGTGGTGTGGTGCCAATTGAAGCTAAATTTAAAGATTTTAGCAAACCGAAAATTGAAAAATCTTTACAAAGTTTTATTAAAAAATATCAACCATCCAAAGCGTTTGTGGTTAATAGAAATTTAACTGAAAAATTTGTTTATCAAAATACGGAAGTAAATTTTATTACTTTCTATCAAATCAATAAAATCTTTTTATTTACATAAGGTGTTTTTTGCGCTTTACTACAGAAAACTATAAAAACAAAAAACCGCTTGGAGTGGAGTATTAATGAAAATTGTAATGCTATTTTTAAATAATCTGTACTCAATTGCATGATTTTTTAAAAAAATGATATAATATAAACATGAAAAATGAAAAATTTGAAAATAAAAATTTTGAAGAAGAAAAATCTAAATTAGATTTGGATGATTTGTTGCAAGAGCAAAGGTATGGATTTGAAAGCAAATTAAAATCAGATGATTACGAGCAAGTTGCAAAAGCAACGGAAAGAATTAAAGATTTGGATACTTGGAGACAAAGAGCTAGTGAATCTGGAATATACGACTTTTACCGACTATCTGAAGATGTGGGTTATATAAATAGTAAAAATATTGAAACGGAGCAAAAAAAAGAGTTAGGAATATTACTTGCAGATAAGCTAACGCAAAATGTTACTAAATTTACTCCAAGAGTTGCTGATATTTATCAGGCTTTATTGTCAGAAATGTCTGGAGAGGATTATGAACCTAAATTTGATATAACAAAAAATAAATTAGAAAGCCTCAAAGAAGAGGGTGTGCTTGATACTTTATTTTCAGATGGAAGTTATGAAGTAAAGCATAATAATTTAGAAGCTAGATTGGAGGGTTATATAAAGGGTGTGCGAGGTATAGATTACAAAGAAGGACATAGAGATAAGCAAAAAATGCCTGAGAAAACTAAAAAAGAAAGACAAAAGCATTTAGAAGAGGAATCGAATGTGCCTCCTACAGATAATGATGAAAGTAAACCTGGAGTTGACGCAATGGATAGACTTAAAGAAGGAGAAAAAGCAAAAGCACTTTGGAGTATGACTCCTGCGTGGGGAGGATATTATAAAGATAAAACTTATTCTTTGTGGGACGAAGAGCAAAAAACTTGGAGAGAGAAGGATTATGAGTATTCAGAGGTAAATCCAGTTGAGCTACTCAAAGAAGAAACTTCTAGTAGATTTAATTTAGTACAAAAAGTTGTGCTTCATGCAAATAATTGGACTCCTGTGCCAATTCCTTATACTCATGACTTTAATTCAGTAGAGAGTGATGTGGAATGTGAGATTAAAAGAGATCAAAATGGAGATTTGCTTATAATGCCAAAAAGTTCTGATAGTTCTACTGTTAGTGTTAAAATAAACCTTGCTTATGTGTGTAAGCGTGAAATTATTGGTGAGCCACAAGTGCCAGATTTTTTTTCAAATGTTTTCTCAGAAGAAACAGAAGAAAAGATAGAAGAGTTGAAAAATTCTAATTTAAACATTGTTCAAAAAGCTAAAGCGCTTAGTTCTTATGCGAAAAGAAGAATTGAGTATCTAGCGCCAGAAGATGATGTAGAGAGTGAAAGATTTAATAATATATACAGAACTCATGAAAATGGTTTTGCTGGAGCGGTGGATATAGTAAAAAAAGCAGATTGTGATGTGAGTAATACTTATTTTGCAGCGCTTTGTTCTAGGTTAGACATACCAGTTCGTCATGCTACAGGACACAGCATAAAGGGACAAAATGAAAATGGAGCTTCTGAAATAAATAGTGGCACAGGGCATGCGTGGAGTGAGGTGTGGGATCAAGAAAATTCTGAATGGGTAAGGATAGATGCAACTTCAGCAGGTGATCCAAATCTTGAAGAAGATGAAGAAAATGATAACGAAAATAAAAAATACACTCCAGGTGATTATGGTAATGAAGATAATTCAGAAGAAAAAAAAGAGTTTAGTGATGAAGATATCCGAAAATTAAAAGAAAGACTTACAAATTTAGCAGAAAAACTCAGTTATACACCACAAGAGCAGGAGTTAGCTAGTGGCGCAAATATAGAGTTAAAAGAGGCTAGACAAATCGTGAAAGAGATACAAGAAGCAGAGAATATGAGACTTCCAAATGGAGAGAGGATTTTGGATGTTTTGACTGGTTTGTTTAATTTAATAGTAAGAACTCGCAAAAATCAAACCTTTATAGATGATGGTCCTATAACTCGTGCACAGGGAGGGCAGAGGATTATGCCAAAATATCTGGTAAGACATGCAATAGGAGTACGTGCTGGAGAGAGGGATCCAGTTACTAGAGAAAAAGAAATGATAGAAGAACAAAATGAGAAGAATTTTGGTGGTTTTGATGTGTATTTTGTGGGAGATGGGAGTTCGTCTATGTTTGGAGAGGCAAATGAAACAGGAGAGACGAGGGCAGAGCTTCAGAGAAAAGCTACATACCTTATATTTACAGCTCTTAATAATTTTGAAAAATCACTTGAATTAAATAATTTAACCAGTGGCAAAAGAGATAAAGATTTATCAGTAAAAACTCAAGGACTTATTTACAAAGATTCTGAAGATATTGTAGAAGTGAAAGAAAAAGGTTTTGATTTTACTCCAGTGGATAAAGTTAAAATGTGGCACGAAATGGGAAATACTGATGGAGCTTATGGAGCGGGAGATGGTATAAATCAGGTAAGAAGTGAAATTTATACTGAATTAAAAGAAAAAGGATTAGATCCAGAAAATGGTAATGGAGATGATAGATTAAGAATTATTTTGATGACTACGGACGGCGAGCTTTCGGTAGAAGAAGAAAATCAGTTATATGAAGCATCGAAGGATTTAGGAAGACTTGGTGCTGTGACTGTGGGAATTGGTATGGGTGATGGTGCAAAAAATATACCTGTAGTTTTTGATTCTCCACCATACAGTTCGGGAGATTATTCGGATAATGTAGAAGATTTACCCGAGAAAATTGCAAAGCACATTGTACTCCAAGCAATAAAGTTATTTCCTGATAAAGCTAGAGAAGATGCAAAAAATTCAATAAATGCAATACTTGATAGATTTAAAAAATAATGAAGTTAATAAAAATAATATGAAAAATTTTGAAAATAGTGATACACAAGAAAATAAAAAAACTCCTGAGCAAGAAGAACTAGAGCTTAAGTGGTCACAGTATGTAGAAGAAAAGATTTTGCTAAGTGAATATTCTGAGTCTGAAGAAGAATATGAAAAGCTAACAGAAAGATTTAAAAAGATGTATACTGATATGGATTTGAGCGATATGGAAAAAGCAAATATATTAGGATCTTCAATAATAAATGAGATACGAGATAGGCGACAAGGAACTCAAGAAGAAAACGAAACAAAACCTAGTACAAGAGTAAAGAAACGTAAAGCAAAAAATGAGGCTAGAAGAAGAGCTCTTTGGGAAGATGAAAGTGTAAGAGAGACTTTACTTAATAAATTTGTAGAATCTAGAATTGATAAAAAAGATTTTAGAAAATTGGATTTAAAAAAGGAGTTAGATGTTTTGAATAAAGAGTTAGAAGAAGCAAAGGAAGAGTGGCATGAAATACAGTTAGAAATACGACAAGAAAACTTCGAAGATGAAAGTGTATCATATAAAAAAGAATTACATTTAGAATCTGAAGAATTAAGAACTATTATAAGAGATTTAGAAGAAGAAAGAAATGAAATACTTTCTCTAGGAGAAGAAGAAGCTACGGAAGAAAAGACGGACTTTTTGGCTATGGTGGAGTATGAAAAATTATTAGAATACAAAGAACAATTGGATAAAGGTGGTTTTGTTTGGACAGAATCTAGAAAAGAAGCATTAAGAGATCTTATATCTCAACAAGAAAGTGGTCGTATGCCAGTGCTGTTTGGAGAAGCTGGTAGTGGAAAGTCTGCAATAGCTGAAGCTGCTGCTGTAGAGATGACAGGTCAAGACCCCCTAATGGTAGCATGTTCTAAAGAGACATCTGAATATGACTTACTAAAAGAATCAGCTATTGATGAAAGAGGGTCTTTCGAAAAATATGGTCCAGTTATGCAAGCGTTTACAGGGTACAGTGATTCTCGTCAAGAAAATCCAGATACAACAACAGGTAGAATGGTTAGATTAGATGAATTTAATCTTTTAGGGGATAAATCATACGCATTACTTAAAAGACTTGGGCAATTAAAACCAGGAGATTTATTGGAAGGAAAACCAGTTTTGCCTGGCGCAGGGCTTGTGCTTACCGCTAATCCAGAAGGTCCAAGATATCCAAATAGACGTAAAATAGATGTTGCTATGAGACGCGAGCTTGGTATAGTAGATTTGCCGTACATGGATATGAATAATGAGAATCCAGAAATTTATGAAACAATGCTTGCAGCTCTTATGGATGAAAATAATAATATTATAGTTGATAAAAGCGAAGTATCTCCTCATTACAAAGAAGGAGAATTACCAGAGGAGTCTAGAGAAGTAGTACTTATAGACAATGAAGGGGAAGAAGAAAAATTTAATGTACTAAAAGAAGGAAAAGAATTGGAAAAAGACCCAACTGCACTAGATGAAAACGGTAAACCATTGCACGGAGCTTTGTGGAGAGTTTCATATGCAATTTCTGATATTCAAAAGTCATTTGTTTATGGTAATAGTGAAGTACCACCAGAGGATGCTCTTAAATATTCACAAGACAAAGATGGTAATTTGGAAGTTAGTAATCACGGTTCTCCTCTGATATTAGATGAGCAAACTATAACTATGGGGGAGGTTGTGAAATGGATGGAGCAATACAAAGTAAGAAGGGAAAGTTCTGGAGATGAATTTCAAAATTTATCTGAGTGGATAAAAGAAAAAGCTCAAGCTTATTTAAAACAAATGGGAGAACAAGACAAAGCAGATTACAAGAAAGTAAAAGCCATATTTGATCATTATCATTTATTGGATGAGATAGAAGTATTAGAAAATCCAGAGTTAATGACTCCAAAGGAAATTGGTTATATGTCTCCAAATGTGCCAAAGCCAGTAGAACTTGAAAAAATTATAGAAAAAGAATCTGAGCAAATTGAAGGAAAAAAAGAAAATCATGAAGCAGAAGTTTTTGAAACTGTAGAAAAAATGCTTGATAGTGGTGAAACAGTACTAGTAAATGAAAATGCTACTGCAGAATTTGAGGTATTTGATGAAGCAAAAACTTTGAATAATGGGGATACATTAGAACTTGAAGATGATGAATTTAAATTTGTGGGTATAGTATCTGAGGGTAAACATGAAGGAAAGCTTGTGTTTGAAATTGGTGATGGTTTGCACAAAGTAATTCCAAAAGAAACTATAGTTGACGAAGAAGGAAACTTAGAAAATGGAGAATTTGGTGTAGAAATTCAAAGCTTAATCCCAGAAGTGAGAAGATATTTAGAAATTTTTTCTAAAGCAAAGGAACTTGCATGCAGAGGCCAACAAGAACAAGAATAATTTACACTTATGAATCAACTTTGCGAAGAATTTCAAAAAATACACGATGAATTTAATGAAAGAATTGAAGAATTTCAGAAAATTTATAATGAAGTAAAAAAAGAAGGGAGTGTAAATTTGGATGGTGGCAAAAATTTTTTCAAAGAAGTTGAAGTTTTGAGAAGTGAAATAATGGAAAAAATGTCTGAAAATAGGCAATTGAGGTTTTTTGATTCAAGTTATGGCGTTTGGAAAGAAATAGAAGAAAATGTTCTTGGTGGTGATTATCCAGTTGAAGAAATAGAAATGCCAAAAGATGGATCTATTGTTTTG
>JALWEZ010000004.1 GCA_027039165.1 Candidatus Moraniibacteriota bacterium | reverse complement strand
TATGAATAGAGAAAATAATGTAAATAATACAGATGCAGATTTAAAAAAGAAACATAAAATTCTCAATATAATTATAATAATCTTAATTATATTGATAGTATCCACACTTTCTCTAGCATTTTGGGCAAAATTAACAAAACAAGGATATATACCAAATTTTTTGGGTATTGAAGTATTATGTCCAGAATACCAAAATTCTTCCGATTTGGATAATGAAAATCAATTTCAGGAAGGTTTGGATGCAGTGAAACGCAAACCAGTAATATATCTCTACCCAGCGAAAAAGCAAGATGTGGAAGTGAAGCTTGATTATAAGGGAGAGATTTTTGCAGATTATCCAGAATATAATGAAGAAATAAAAGGTTGGAGAGTGCTTGCGTATCCTAGCGGAAAGCTTATAAATTATGCAGATGGCAAAGAGTATAGCTATTTGTTTTGGGAGGGGCATCCTAGTGAAAAAATTGAGTGGGATTTATCAACTGGTTTTGTAGTGAAAGGCACTGACACCAAAGAATTTTTGCAAAAAACTCTCTCTCAAATGGGACTTACGCCAAAAGAATACAACGAATTTATAGTTTATTGGTTTCCAAAGATGCAAGACAATGCTTATAATCTAATCCACTTTGCAGGCAAGGAGTATACAGATAATGCGCCGCTTACTATTGTGCCAAAACCAGACTCAATGCTCAGAGTATTTATGGTATTTAAACCACTTGAAAAGCCAGTAAAAATTAAAGAGCAAAAACTAGAACACTTTGAGCGAAAAGGCTTTAGTGTAATTGAATGGGGTGGAAGTGAGATGAAATAAGTAAAATATAAATTTTTATAAACTCAAACATATAATAACATTATGAACAGAATAATTACAGACATACAAAAGATTGATGAAATTTTAGAAAGAGGAACAATAGTTAATTTTTTACCAACAAAAGAAGAATTTAGAAAGAAACTGTTAAGTGGAGAGAAAATGAAATTTTATATAGGATTTGACGCAACTGCTCCCACGCTTCACTTAAGTCATGCAAAAAACTTTATGCTAATGGAAAAGTTTCGTAAATTAGGTCACGAAGTTATAATTTTGTTTGGAGATTTTACTGCAAGAATCGGAGATCCTACTGGAGAGGATTCTGCGCGCAAACAACTCACTAGAGAAGATGTAGTTTCAAATGTAAAAAAATGGAAAGAGATGATTAAACCTCTTATGAGTTTTGATGACATACAAAACCCACCCAAAATAATGTACAACAATGATTGGTTTTCTAAATTTAATTTTGAAGACGTTATAAAACTTTCTAGCAATTTTACAGTTCAACAAATGCTAGAGCGTGATATGTTTCAAAAAAGATTAAAAAACAATAGACCAATATACTTACACGAATTTCTATATCCTCTAATGCAAGGATTTGATTCTGTTGCAATGGATGTTGACGTGGAAGTTTGTGGAACTGACCAGATTTTTAATGCTCTAGTAGGACGCACATTACTTAAAAAACAAAAAAATAAAGAAAAATTTGTAATAGCTGTCACACTTATGGAGAACCCAAAAACTGGCGAGCTTATGTCAAAAAGTAAAGGAACTGGAGTGTTTTTGAATACAACTCCAGAGGATATGTATGGTCAAATAATGGCTCAACCTGATGAAATGATAGAGATATTGTTTATAAATTGTACTTTGCTAGAATTAGAAAAAATCGATGAGTATCTAAAACTTGAAAATCCTCGTGATACAAAAATGAAACTTGCTTTAGAGATAACTCAAATATTTCACGGCAAAGAACTTGGACTAAAAGCTCAAGAAAAATTTATAAGCACTGTGCAGAAAAAGCAAATTCCAAAGGATATAAAAGAAATAGAAATAGAACCAAAAAAAATAAATATAGTGGATTTACTAATTGAAACTAAATTTGCAAGTAGTAAAACTCAAGCAAGAAATC
>JALWEZ010000003.1 GCA_027039165.1 Candidatus Moraniibacteriota bacterium | reverse complement strand
AAAAACCCAGAATAAAAAAATTATAATGATCTAAAGAATTATTGAAAATAAAGAAATTGAATTTACTGAGTTTAATATCGAGAAATTCAAAAGAATTTATTACAAAAAAATAAAATTTAAAGATGTAAAATTAAATAATAATTATTATAGATTGGCAATAAGCAATAAGGGTAATATTTATTTTATGTTTGAGAAGAAACCTTCGATTTTTAGTGGCTCTTCGCATAAAATCATAATCAATGCATTTTATCCGTATTCAAAAAAAAGAAAGAAAACAAGCAAAAATATAAAGGTAAATACCGGAGATATCAATATAGTATATGATGATGAAAACGAGGTACTTAATATTACCGGAATTATCACAAAATTGTACGATGTCAAAGCCATCGGATACTTTGTTTACAAATTAGACGAAAATCTGTTGCGGAAGGGTTATTTCAAGCATTATTTCAAGGAAAAACTGCTCAGTGATTATTATAGGTTGGAAATTAAAAAAAAGAAGAAATATATACGGAATTTGTATATTAAAAATCTTGAATTAAGGAATGACGGTGGTATAGTATTGGTTTTGGAAGTAAAAGAAATCATCAAACGCAAGGTAAATACCTTTAACAATAGACAAGATTTATACTCCGGCGACACAGATTATATTTTTGGTAATATTATTTTAATATCAATACATGAAAACGGAGAAGAATTTTGGGAGAAAATAATTCCCAAATATCAGATGTCGACCAATGATTATGGAATTTATTCGTCATTTTTTATTTTCAAAATTCCGTCATCATTAAAGTTGTTATTTAATGATGAAATAAAAAACAAAAATCAGGTAATTATGTATTCTGTCAGTCCTACGGGAGAAATAAAACGACAATCAGTTTTTACCACGGATATGTATAAATTGAATTTATCTTTCAATAAATGTGTTCAGATATCAAATAAAAAACTCATTATTCCAAGTTATAAAAAGGAAAAGCTTAAACTGGTATTGGTAGAATTGTAACTACTCAGGTAGAGTTCTTTTTATTGAAAAAATTTCTTTTTTCGCCAAATTTCAGCTATTTTTTTTGACGTAGCTCCACTATGCCTTCAAAAAATTAGCTTCATCTGGCAAAAAAATTGAATTTTTTCATCTCAAAAGCACCTAGCTGAGTAGTTACGTAGAATTGTGATTTTAATATTACTTCTTTTTTCTTTTAAAATCTCCTCGTTTCCATGCTTTGATAAACTTCCTCCAAGCCATAACATCGAAGATTCTCATAGGTTTTATCTGACCGGTATAAACCGCTTCATTTGCTATTTTATTCAGTTCAAGACTTGTAGCTTCCCTTCCGTCAAAAGGAACGTCTTTTATCATTTCTTTTATCAGTCTTTCAGCCAGATTTTCTTCTGCCTGCCTTTTTAACTCATCGCTTATATCCATTGTCAACAATTCTTGTTTAAAATATTGTTTTCTGGGCCATGGATAAATCACGGTTTCGGGCAATAATACATCATCTTGTGTCATTATTTGATATACTGAATAAAAATGACTGGTCAGAGTGTCCGGAATTACATATTCAACCGGTTTATAACCAACGAAAGTAAATTTAATAGTATCACCTCTTAGGGCAACTATTGAAAAAAAACCATCTAAACCCGACACGGTACCTCTGCTGGTTCCTTTTACATATATATTGGTATAAGGGAGAGGAATAGCTTCACCTGTGGTTTCGTCCTGGGTAACAACGACACCGGAAAACTGTACAGCAAAAGGCTCTATAGACTGGGTTGTTTGTCCGTTGAGATAAATAAAACTTAGAATAAATACGATAGAAAAAAAATATTTCATTGTATACACTTGATTAATTTTTATTTAGTAATTGCTCAGACAAGATTCTTTTGAAATGAAAAAAACGGTTTTTTCAATCAAAATGATTCTACCCGGGTAATTACATTA
>JALWEZ010000002.1 GCA_027039165.1 Candidatus Moraniibacteriota bacterium | reverse complement strand
GTAATTAGTATAATTTTTTCAAAAGAAAATGAAGAAATTAAAATAAATCATATAAAAAATGTATTTTATTAACAAAAAAGACATGTCACATGCCTTTTTGAAGTTTCTAAGAAAACCTATTATTTAAATCAATTTATTTTTTAATCAATTCTACTTTTTCTATAACAATATCCTCAAGAGGCTTATCTGAATGATTTGTTTTTGTGCTTTCTATCTGAGAAACTACTTCCATTCCGCTAGTCACCTCCCCAAACAATGAGTATAGCGGTGGAAGACTTACGCCACTTTCTCCTGAAATTATAAAAAACTGACTACCATTTGTGTCTGGTCCTGAATTTGCCATAGCTAAAGAGCCTAATTTATATTCACCAGCATTTGGAAGCTCATCTTTAAATTTATATCCTGGACCACCTGTACTAGTTCCGGTTGGATCACCTGTCTGAATAACAAAACCTTTTATAACTCTGTGAAAAGTTACTCCATCATAAAAACCTTTATCTGCTAATGTGCAGAAATTAGCAACAGTTAATGGGGCTTTTTCTGGATAAAATTTAACTTCAATACTACCTTTATTTGTAATAATTTTTGCTCCAGTACAACTTTGTGCAAAATCTAGATTAATTTCTTTTGGTGCTTGTTCCATATATTTTTTGTTATAATTATTATCATTGCTACATCCGTTTAAAATAAAAAACCCCATAAACGTAAGTAGTATAAATTTATTCATAAAATTTCTAATTTTAAATATCCATTACATAAGTATATTAACACAATTGATCATTTTTTTAAAATCGACATAATAGGATTTATTTGATATTCTTGTAGTATATGTATAGTAAAAATAAACATGGATATCAAAAATAAAAAAATAATAGTTGGTGTGTCTTTATTCTCACCTTTTGTAAAAAAAATAGACAATAGATACAGTGGATTTGAAATAGAATTATGGGAAAAAATAGCTGAAGTTTTTTCTATAGATTTTGAATACAGAGAAATGGCATTTGATAGCCTACTAATCGCTGTGGAAAATAAAGAAGTGGATGTAGCTATAGCTGGTATAATAAGAACATCTGAGCGCGAACGAAAGCTAGATTTTTCATTCTTTACACTTAAATCGGGTTTATCAATTTTAATCCCAAAAAAATCAAAGCTCGACCTATTTAAATTCATAAAACAAAGCTTACTAAATAAGCACAGAGAAATACTTATTGCATTTTCTATGCTTACTGGTTTAATTTTAACCATTGCTAATGTTTTTTATTTTCTAGAAAGATCTGCGGGAACTTTTGATAAAAATTATTTTATAGGTATAAGCGAGTCTATTTGGTGGACTGTTGTAACGATTACCACTGTAGGTTACGGAGATTTTGTACCACACACTCTTATTGGTAGATTTGTTGGGATGTTTGTTATAATTATTGGATACACAATTTTTATAATGTCTGTAGCAAAAATTACTTCAGCTTTTAGTACAATGGAATCAGAATATAGAATTTCTTCTTATAGAGATTTGTACGGAAAGAGGGTTGCCACTAAATCTAGTGCTGTTATAAATAGATTATATAGATTAGATGCTGACGTAACAAGAGTCAAAGGACTAAGACATGGATGCGAATTACTAGAAAATAAAAAAGTTGATGCTGTGGTTTTTGACGCTCTTGTACTTCATTATTTTTTAAAATTAAAGAATAATCGTAAAAAGTTTGCAGCTGTTGGAGGAATTTTTGCAGAACAAACCTACGGCTTTGCTTTTGCACATAATAGTAAATTAAAAGAATTAGTAGATATAGAATTATTAGCTCTTCAAGAAAATGGTGATTACGAATCATTACACAAAAAATGGTTTAGTGAAAATTAAATGTGATATAATTAAGTATGATAAAAAAATAAATTTATAAAATAAAAAATATGAAAAAAATTATTCTAGCATCTTTGTCTG
>JALWEZ010000001.1 GCA_027039165.1 Candidatus Moraniibacteriota bacterium | reverse complement strand
TAAAACTGATCCTTTACCGCACTAACTATATAATTTGAAACAACCATTGCCAGTACTTGAGCCATGTTATCTGAATTTGCTAATGCCGACAAAGGCAACGATACTCTTGATGTCTCCATTTCTTGTATTAAAATACTAGGCGCAGTAACTTCACCTTTTTCATTTGTGTTAGGTAAAACACCACTACTTATAGCTTTTAGTGTAGCAACCTCTTGTTCTCTTTTTACTTCTGCTTGATATCTTTCTCTAGCTCTTTCTGCTTCCAAAAATGGATTTGACTTAGTAAGAGCATACATACATCCAAAAAATCTACTTCCTTGTGGTGTATTTGCAATGCGTCCTTTTGCATCAGTATTGCAATTATCTGTTACTGCAGCAATTCTTTTTTGAGACAAGTCTTTGTCTGGCTTTACAGCACTTTCAACATTTTTATACAAAGTATCTAAGTAACTAGAACTGGTAATAGAATCTGCAACTCCTTGGTAAGTATAATCGGAACCAATTCTTCCTTTTAAAGACTCTGTTAAAAAATCATTAAGCACTAAATCTTGTGCATTTTTTTGAGTACTACCATGCAAGTATTCTTCAAAATTCTTTATAACTTTTGGAGAATCTCCATCATTTAAATTATTTTCTATTAAATTAATTGCTTGCGAAATAGCTACTTGTTTCAGTGAAGCAGCTATGGTATTTTTTAGCTGAATTCCAAGTTCCTGTATAAAAGTCCTGTAAGTTGCAGCGATAAAATCTGGCCACGCCATGAAAGCTTTCGCTGAATGAACTGGAATAGCTACTATCAACACAAAAGAAAACGTAAATATTATTTGTTTTATATATTTATTATTTTTCATACTATATTTTTATTTATTGAATGAATTTAAATCTTTATCTGTAATTCCATAAGAATCTAATTTCGTTTCTAAATCACCTAATAATTTATCTGCAGAACCTAACAATTTCTCAACCATAGTTAGATCAGTGATAATAGCTAGTGGATCATCCTTTTTTCTATAATTTTTTCTCTCATAAATTGCCTCTGCTTTGTTTACTAAAGTTAAAGCTCTTAGATGAATATCTATCATTTCTTTTGGTACTGCAATTTCCTTAATTTGATCTTTTGCAGAAGCTATACCATTTATAACATCCTCAATTTGACCCATGACTTCATCATTAATTAAGCTTGAAGGAGAACCTGTATATAAAACACTTGAAGAACTGAGTATGTTAACCATAGCCTCTTCTACATTGCCACCAGCAATGCCATTACTTGGCATATGTGTTGTAATAATATATGCCAAAGCACTTACATACTCTGCTATATCATTCTTCTCTTTCAATTTTCTTTCTTTTTTTGATAATTTACCATAATCTTGATCTTTTACTATAAGATCATCTTTAGTTGCCTCTTTATAAATCAGTTCTGAAGCATTTTTTTTATAAATATCACTTGTAATATCTGAAAAATCATCTACACCAAGCCCTCCTACACCTTCTTCTTTCATATCCGAAAGCTTAGACATAACCTCAACAGCTACTTCCTGAGTTAAATTACCCTTAGTAAACTGCAAATCTTCCACATTGGAAACAATTTTTTTTTCTTTTACTATCTTATCACCAGGAGCTTTGATTAATGGATCGTAACCACTTCTTATTTCTACACCGTCTCTAAAACCATCTCCATCTGTATCAGGATTATGCGGATCGGTTCCAAATGAAATTTCTTCACTATCACTCAAACCATCTCCGTCAAAATCTTGAAAAATAGACTCACCAATAGCTTTTTTAGAGAAAGATACTAAAGAAACGCTTACTAAACCAACAACTAGAACAAAACCTATTATTTGAATTTTTGATATTGATATTTTATTAATTTTCATAGCTTATATTTTGCTAACAATTTAAGACATTTATTTTAATATAATTATACCATACTTTCTAAG